>CAYUAL010000001.1:0-27484 GCA_964442815.1 uncultured Alphaproteobacteria bacterium
TAGTTTGCTCTTCTACAAACGCTAAATGAGAACGAGCTAACCCTGGTAGGTCTGCTGGATGAGTGCTTGCTTTAGCTTGAGTATACGCAGCATGGGCGTTTGTTATTTTGTTATGAATATCTATAAAAAATTGCTCTGTACACCCCGGAGCATATTGAGCCAATATTCTTGTAGTCTCAATTTCCATCTCTTTTTTTGCATCTGCAGATGTAGTTTTTTTAGCTGATATGATCTTTCCATCTTGCGAAGGAGAAGCCCATATTTCTTCTAAAAAGAGACATAAAATACCCCCTACAAAACATAGGAACATCCTTCTTGCATGCATAATCATAAAACCTTTTTTCTTTAATTAGATACTACGCAAAAGTATATAAAGATAGCAAAAGACCCTTTAATTTTTATTTTGAACAATATATCGTGATTAAAAATAATAAATAAAGATTAAATTAAATGGGCCGTTGCAAAAAAAACATAGAACGATTGAAAAACACTATAGTAGGAACTGTCTTTATGGTTTTTGCTCTCTTTAATATAATATCTACAACACAGGCACAAACTACCTGTGTAAAGGAATGTGGTGTTGCTATATGGCCTCTTATAAAAAATATGTCTACCCTTCCTAACACTATCTCTACATTAACGCGGCAACTAAAAAACAAACAAGGAGGTTTAAATATAAATGCGATTGGAAGCATATGCCTTCCTAGTGATATAATTAATCCTCTTATAAATGGCTTCACATTAGCAAATTCTTGTAATAGTTCTCCTCCTTGTTGCAATAAAGATACTATCGATGCAGCGAACACGCCTTTTGGAAACTATAGTTTAGACGTACAAATTGTATGCAATATAACAAGCAGCCTAAATCCTTATTCAGCTGAACTTATACAAGATATTAATTGCCTAAACTGCCAAGCTGCTGGGATAGAAGTTGCAGGATGCTAAAGATCTCAATTACATTCCAATTTCCTCAGTTTTACATAAATAAAAAATAAAGGAGAATAAAAATGAACTTTCCTAATACAAAAAGATCTCTCAAAACACTTCTCTTAATTAGCAGTATTTCTTTATCTTGTATTTTTAATGCGGCACCAGCACGTTCTGATTGTATATTGGACTGTGCACTTGCAATTGATCCTCTTCTTCGACATTTAGGAGCTATTGAGAGTATGATGGGACAATTCGCTTCCAATAAAGGAGGAAATCTCATAAGCAAGATTGGGAGTGCTTGCATAAATCAAACACTTTTAAATGGACTAATAAATGGTTTTACTACAGATTCTAATTATATGTGCAATGGTCAACCGCCTTGCTGTACACACGATAGCAGAGAAGCTTTATCTATCGCAGGATCAATAGCAAATACCCTTTGCCAAGCAGAAAACCTTAATTCTTATACTGTAGAACTTCTTAGAGATATAAATACCATCAACTGTGCTCTAGATAATTAGTCCTTAAATATTTTCATTGCTGTTGTCCTTACGTTGGTCTAAGAATCAGTGTTGTTTTACAGCTAACACGGATGATCTATGGCTTTACCCGTTCTCACCATTCATAATGGCGTGCTTCATTATGGCACGCGATCTATCTTCCAAGGTATTGATATCAATATCTTGGAAGACGAGCATGTGTGCCTTATTGGCCGTAATGGGCAAGGAAAATCGACTTTATTAAAAGTCCTGGGCGGTATGGTAGAACTGGATAGCGGCACCTTGTACAAAAAACCACATACAAAAATTCATTACCTTCCGCAGGATTTATCTTTACCCCACGGAAAATCTGTTCGGGATATTGTTATGGAATCAGGCGCAGAAGAGTATGAGGCTGATATCTTTTTAGATGCTCTGACCCTCAATCCTTTAAGCCTTGTTGATAATTTATCTGGCGGAGAAAAACGGCGTGTCTTATTGGCTAAAACTCTTTCTGGTCACCCTGATGTGTTGTTGTTAGATGAGCCCACCAACCATCTAGACATTACAGGCATTCAGTGGCTTGAGGATTATATTAAAGCCTTTAAAGGCGCGGTCGTTATGATAAGCCATGATCGACGCTTTTTAACGAACACATCGCGCTCCATCCTTTGGCTAGATCGAGGAGCGGCTCGCCGTAGCAATAGAGGCTATGCTTATTTTGAAGAATGGATGGAAGATATTGAGCAAAGTGATGCTAAGGCCTTAGACAAACTCGAATCTAAATTAAGAATAGAAGAACACTGGAAACAACGCGGCGTAACGGCTCGACGCAAGCGTAATCAAGGACGATTGGAAAAATTGTACCAAATGCGTGCAAGGCGTAGTCAGTTACTTTCCAATCAAACCAAAGCTGTCCAATTATCTGCCACAACAAATACATACGGTAACCAACTCGTGTCAGAATTGGTTAATGTTCAAAAGAACTATGAGGGGCGCCTGCACTTAGGGCCCTTTTCTGCGCGCATTTTTAAAGGAGATCGCATTGGCATCATTGGTCCAAATGGTAGCGGAAAGTCGACTCTCCTCAAATTAATTATTGGGCAGCTCAAACCAGATTCTGGGCGTGTGCGCGTTGGCAAAACGATTGATGTTGCCTGGTTTGAGCAAGAACGCAATTCCATGGATGAAAATGAAACACCCTGGCAATATCTCTGCCCTAGCGGAGGAGATTCCATCCTGGTACAAGATACGCCCATGCATGTTGTTGGCTATTTAAAAAAATTCCTCTTTGATGACAAACAAGCCCGCGGACCAATTAGTACTTTATCAGGAGGTGAAAAAAATAGATTGCAGCTTGCTAAGGTTTTAGCACAGCCCTCCAATATCCTTGTATTGGATGAGCCCACCAATGATCTGGACATGGACACGCTCGATTTACTGACAGATATGCTTGCCGATTATAAAGGAACTTTAATTCTTATTAGTCATGATCGGGATTTCGTTGATCAGTTGGTCACAGCTGTTTTCGCCATCCAGCCTGATGGTAAAGTAATTGAGTGCATCGGTGGGTATACAGACTATGAACAAACTTCTTCTAAAACAAGCGTGCAACCTAAGCCCCTAAAGCAAGAGGAAAGGAAAGAGAGCCCTCTTAAACAGACTATTCAAAAACCTAAAAAACTAACCTATGCGGACCAACGAGATTTAGAAGTCATTCCTCAGAAACTTGAGGATATAGACAAGCGGTTGAAAGAGATTGAATTTTTGTTAAGTGATTCTGACCTATATACTAAGAATCCTACGAGATTTGAAGAGCTCATAAAAGAAATGGCCGACTTAAAAGCGGCTCAATTGGCTTTGGAACATCGCTGGTTAGAAATCTCTCTACGCCAAGAAAGTATGATGTGAGATGAAATTATCCTACAACCTCTCCTCTTGTGGGAGAAGTCGATTATTTTTTAAGGAAAGACTCAAAACTCAATCACCATGCCATCATAAGCAGGCTCTACGCCTTCCGGTAGTTGGCTTTTTAGCGTATCATAATCCATATCATGATTCATGTGAGTCAAAATAGCGCGCTTGGGTTTTACACGCTCAATCCAACTTAGGGTAAGATCCAAGTGCGCATGGGTTAAAGCAGGCTCATACCGTAAGCAATCAACAACCCATACATCTAAATCCTTAAGAGCTTCAAAAGCAGTTTCCTTAAAAGCTACAACATCTGTGGAATAAGCAAAGTTCCCTATTCTATACCCTGTTGTTTTATTAGGTCCTCCATGTTCTTGCTCAAAAGGAATAATCTCTACGTTCTTTATACTAAAAGGCTTTTGCATGACGTAAGGCGTTAAAAAAGGCTTATGGTGCTCCACACTCCCAAACTCATCAAAAAAGATATAAGAAAACCGTTTTAAAAGTTCTTGGATTGTTGCGAGGGATCCATAGATAGGAATTGGCTTGTGCATAAGCACGCTCAAAAATTTGAGATCATTAATACCGTGTGCATGATCTGCGTGCGCATGGGTATATAAAACAGCGTCTACCTTCTTAAGATTGTTTGCCAAAAGCTGCTCTCGCACGTCAGGAGAACTATCAATCAAAAATGCCGCGTCTTGAGTCTCTACCAAAGCAGATGCTCTGTATCTTTTATTTTTTGAGTTGTTAGGATCGCACTCTCCCCAGCCGTAACAAAGACTTGGGACTCCATGCGTTGGACCGCACCCTAAGATAGTGACTTTCATCGAGACACCTTCCAGAAAAGACGATAAAAGTTTTCAGTTGTCGCTTGTTTGAGTTCTTCCAAAGAAAGATTCTTTATTTCTGCAACGCAATACGCCGTATTGACCACATAGGCTGGCTCATTCGGTTTTCCACGATGAGGAACAGGTGCCAAAAAGGGGGCATCTGTTTCTACAAGCAACCGATCCAAAGGAACCTTTTTAACAATTTCGCGCAAAGTTTCTGCTTTTTTAAAAGTAACGATTCCAGAGATGGAAATGTAAAACCCCATGGCCATAGTTTCTTCAGCTAGGTACTCCGTTCCACTAAAACAATGAATAACGCCTGGGGCTTTTCCGTTAAGAGACCCCACTTTCTCCTCCTTAAAAATCTGTAAAAGATCTTCCTCTCCTTCTCGCGAATGGATTACCAGAGGAAGCTCTGTTTCCTGATGCACATGGATATGAGCCCGTAAACACTGCTTTTGGATTTCTTTGGGGCTATGTTCATAATAATAATCTAAACCTGTTTCCCCAAGCCCTACGACTTTCGGATAAAGTGTTCCTTGTTTAAGCTCTTCTTCGGTTAAGGAAGGATGCTTCTCTGCTTCATGAGGATGTACCCCAATGGTACAAAAAACGTCAGGATACGTTTGCGTAATTTTAAGAACTTCAGGAAATTCCTTCATTTCCGTAGAAATAGTAAGAAACTTCCCTACACCTACTTCACGCGCTCTTTGTAGAACACCGGGTAAATCTGCCTTCAACTCTGGATAATTGAGGTGACAGTGACTGTCGATGAGATAAGTGTGAGACATTGTATTAACTGTATTAATGTTAGAAAAGATATTAAGAAGTTTTATACTAAATAAAAAATCATATCCTCAATAGATAATTCTTCTCATTTGAAAAAAATTTCTGCATATTAATTGTTAGTATCAGGAAATACCCATCATGCATATCACCAAAAAAGGACAGGTAACTATACCTGCTCATATTAGGCAAAAATTTGGCTTTTTACCTAAAACAGAAGTTAACTTTATTATTAAACATAATGAAGTTATTCTTCAAAAAATAAAAACTTCTTCGAAGAATGATTTTCGTTCCTTTTTAGGGTGCACCACAAACTCCATGAGTACAGATGAGATTATGCAATTAACCCGATCTTAGAACAATCTTTTTTAAGCAACGCAGTGTGCAGGGTTTAAGCTGAAAGCTAATGGAAAAAGAACCGTCATCGCGAACCTAAGAAGCGTAAGCGTAATTAGGTGTGGCGATCCAGTAAAATACTAAAAGCTCGTTAGAGCTTTTCTACTTAAATAAATAAAGAGCTGCTACGCAGCACTTTTATGTTCTGGATTGCCGCAGGCCTTTCAGGCCCTCGCAATGACGTCTTTCTCTTTTTCCACTATATTGGTGTAAAAATCTGAACTCTACGCTAAGCAATAACTTCTTACTCCTCCTCTACATATTTTGGAAATATAGGAAAAGGTGCTGGGAGGCTATTTCCTGGAACAAGGGCTTTAGAAAAATTTTTAAACTCTCGATCACTTGGTCCAATACTTAATAAATCCAGAATCTTTGTAGCTGAAGAGGGAATAACGGGCAGCAAAAGAAGAGTGACTTTGCGAATACTTTCACACAAAACATATAAAACCGTTTCCATTCTTTCAGGATCTGTTTTCCGCAAAGACCAGGGTGCCATATGATCTACATACTTGTTCGCTGCTGAAATCACTTTCCAAACTTCCTCCAAATAGCGATGAAAAGCTTGTTCTTCTAAAATAAGCTCTCTTGCGCGATCTAATAAAGCATCTGCTTTTTCTATAAACTCTTTATCTGCGTCTTGCAAAGTATGGGCTGAAGGGATAACTTCTCCTGCATTCTTATGAATAAAAAAAAGAACGCGTTGGACGAGGTTCCCTAGATCATTGGCTAAATCTACATTTAAACGCTTCACCATTTGCTCGTGAGAAAAGTCCCCATCTTGGCCAAAAGGTACTTCTCGCATAAGAAAATATCTTACCGCATCTAAGCCATATTTCTTTTCAATATCAAAAGGATTTATCACATTTCCTAAGGATTTTGACATTTTTTGCCCGTCTTTTGTCCACCATCCATGGGCATAGACTTTTTTAGGCAAAGGAAGCTCTGCTGCCATTAAAAAAGCAGGCCAGTATACGGCATGAAATCGGAGAATATCTTTTCCTACGAGATGGATAGCCTCTGGCCAAAATTTGCGCATTTTCTCTGTGTTTTCAGGATAGCCAAGTGCTGTAATGTAGTTTGTTAAAGCGTCCAACCAAACATACATAACATGTTTAGGATCATTGGGAACAGGCACCCCCCAATTAAAGCTAGTACGAGAAATAGATAGATCTCTTAAGCCCCCCTTTACAAAACTAATCACTTCATTTCGTCGCGAAGGCGGAACAATAAAATCTGGATGTTTTTCGTAATATTCTAAAAGCTTGTCCTGGAAAGCAGATAGCTTAAAAAAGTAGCTAGGCTCCTCCACCCATTCTACAGGTGCTCCTGTTGGTGCTTTTCCATCTACTATTTCATCTGCTTCATAAAAAGCCTCATCCCTTACAGAATACCATCCTTTATAAGATCCAAGATAAATATAGCCTTTCTTATAAAGAACATCCCAAAAAGCTTGGGCCCCTTTGATGTGACGTTCTTCTGTCGTACGAATAAAATCATCTTCGGTATAATCCAGAAGAGGCCCCATCTCCTTAAAATTAAAAGATATCTTATCAACATATTCTTGGGGACTTATACCTGCTTTTTCAGCTGCCTTTTGAACTTTTTGCCCATGCTCATCCGTTCCTGTTAAGAAGTATGTATCCTTTCCATCCAAACGCGAAAAGCGTGCTAATACATCCGCAGCTAAACTTGTATACGCATGCCCAATATGAGGTACATCATTCACGTAGTATATAGGGGTCGTAACATAAAAAGGATTTGACATACGAGACCTTCTTTTTTATCTAAAAAGAGAAATTTTTTTATATTACCTCTTATTAAACAAAAGAAATATTAGTGCAAGCTCTATATCTTTCTTTTATTGATAAGAATGTATTTTCTGGAATACGAGTGCCCAAGTCTGCTTAGCCTCAAGATCATATGTGTCTGCTTCTATCAGAAGAGTATGAATTTGATGCCATAGAACTATCTTCCTTTCTTCTGGCAAGGGCCATAAAGGTGAGGATGTATCAACAAAAAGAAGGTCCCGAAAAAGAGAAAGAAAAACAAAAACTTTTTCCTCAAAATTTAAAGCTTTGTTTCCTTTTTCTTTTGCAAAATATTTTTCAATAAAAGCTTGAGGATAGAAATCTTTTTTCTCAAGTATCATTGAGAAAGCTTCTTTTAAAGATTCATAAAAAGAATCTCCGCCCATATGGTTATATAGAAGGATCTGGCCTGGCATTCCGTTAAAACACTTTCTTTCCTTTAAGTTTGCCATTTCCTGCTTTTCTAAGGGAAACTGCTCTAGAACCCTCTCTTCTTCTTCTTTTTTAAGGAGAGAAAACTTTATTTTTTGTAGCCGTGATCTCAAGGTCGGTAGCAGCGCTTGTTCTTTATGCGTGCATAAAAAAAGATAGGCGTGAGCAGGAGGCTCTTCTAAACTCTTAAGCAAAGCATTGGCTGCCTGGGGTGTTAATTTTTCAGCTTCTTCTATAATAACGCACCGTGTATTCCCTTCCAAAGGAGTTTGGTGTAAGAAACGGATGATATCCCTAATTTCTTCTATACTTATGTCTGAACTTTTCTTAGAAGAATTTATAGTCTCTTGGTGAGAGGAGATTACTTTAAAATCACCATGGCTCCCCTGAACAATCCTGCGAAAAATAGGATGATCAGAAGAAATATCAAACGTATCTAAAAAGCCTTGCTTATCCTTAAGAAAAAGCCCGCGCGCAAGCCTATAAGCACATGTGGCCTTCCCTACACCTTTAGGCCCTGAAAATAAAAGCCCATGGGGAAGCTTGTTTTGTTGGAGTAAACGCAGCAGAAAAGCTTCTTGTGGCTTGTGCCCGTAAAAAACATCTGTTTCAAAAGGGGCGCAAACTTCCAAGAAACTCTCTGCCGCTTCTCTCAATTTTCTTAGTAGGAAGCCAAAGCAGCTAACAAAAGCAACGCTACGATATTAATAATTTTAATCATAGGATTAACAGCGGGACCTGCTGTATCCTTATAAGGATCCCCAACAGTATCTCCTGTTACTGCAGCCTTATGCGCTTCAGAGCCTTTACCCCCGAAATGGCCATCCTCAATGTACTTCTTTGCGTTATCCCATGCGCCGCCGCCAGATGTCATGGAAATAGCTACAAACAATCCTGTAACGATGGTTCCCATAAGCATAGCGCCTAAAGCGGTAAAAGCTGAAGAAGCTCCTGCAATATATCGAACTACAAAGTATAGAACGATGGGAGATAATACAGGAAGAAGAGACGGCACTATCATTTCTTTAATAGCGGCTTTTGTTAATAAGTCCACAGCACGACCATATTCTGGCTTCGCTTTTCCTTCCATGATCCCTTTTATTTCTTTGAATTGACGACGTACCTCAACAACAACAGCACCTCCAGCACGACCCACTGCTTTCATTCCCATGGCTCCAAAGAGGTAAGGAAGCATTCCTCCAATGAAAAGTCCTACCATCACGAAAGGATCTTGAAGGGAGAAGCTCACATTCAAATCTGGAAAGAAATGCTTCAGATCTTCAATATATGCAGCAAATAAAACAAGCGCCGCAAGACCCGCAGATCCAATAGCGTATCCTTTTGTCACAGCTTTTGTAGTATTTCCAACGGCATCCAAAGCATCTGTCACTTTACGTACTTCTTTAGGCAAATTAGACATTTCCGCTATACCACCAGCATTATCTGTAACAGGACCATACGCATCTAATGCCACAATGATTCCTGCTAAAGCCAACATAGTTGTAGCAGCAACAGCAATACCATAAAGCCCTGCAATCATAAATGTTATGATAATACCCGCACAAATAACCAGAACAGGAAGCGCTGTTGATTCCATAGAAACAGCAAGCCCTTGAATAATGTTCGTTGCATGTCCCGTTGTAGAAGACTCTGCGACGCTTTTTACAGGTCTATATGCTGTGGACGTGTAGTATTCGGTGATCCATACTAAAAGACCTGTAATAACTAATCCTGTTAAAGAACAATATATGAGATCTTTTGCCTCAAGGGTATACCCTTCATACATAAGAGTTTGACCTTCAAATAACCAGTGAGTAATACCAATGATAAAGATAGCAGAGAGTAATGTTGCAGCTATCAAACCTTTATATAGGGCTCCCATAATATTGGCATCTTTTCCTAACTTGACAAAAACGGTACCTATTAAAGAACCAATAATACAAACTCCTCCAATCATAAGAGGATAGCTCATCATTAACCCTTGCATATCGCCTGCAAAGGAAATAGCTCCTAAAAGCATCGTTGCTACCAACGTTACCACGTAAGTTTCAAAAAGATCTGCAGCCATCCCTGCACAATCTCCTACGTTATCCCCCACGTTATCTGCAATAACAGCAGGATTCCGAGGATCATCTTCAGGAATTCCAGCTTCAATCTTTCCAACTAGGTCAGCCCCGACGTCTGCGCCCTTTGTAAAGATCCCTCCTCCTAGACGCGCAAAAATGGAAATAAGAGAAGCTCCAAAACTAAGAGCTATTAAAGCTTCTAAAATATCTCTGGTAGATGCTCCCCAATGCTGTAGTAGCATATAATAAACTGTAACACCTAAGAGCCCCAAGCCTACCACAAGCATACCTGTTACAGCACCAGATCTAAAGGCTATAGAGAGGGCACCTTGCAATCCATTTCTAGAAGCTTCTGCTGTACGCACATTAGCACGCACAGAAATATTCATTCCTATGTATCCTGCGATACCTGATAAAAAAGCACCTATGAAATATCCTAAAGCAACTTCAAGACCCATCAAGAAACCTAAAATTGCTCCTATGACGATACCTACACCAGCAATGGTGGTATATTGACGGTTTAGATATGCTTTTGCACCTTCTTGAATAGCGGAAGCAATCTCACGCATCCTTTCTGTGCCTGTTGCTGCTCTTAAAATAGATCGGGTTGTAATTAGCCCATATAAAAGAGCTAGAATTGCGCAACCAATAATAAGGGGATATAGCATCTGTTTTTATCTCCATAAAAATATGTTTATAATTAGGTACGTACTCTAATGGGATTTCCCCCAACAGGTCAATATCCTTTATGTTTGTTACTTTATGAACCTTGCAAAAGCATATAATTATTTTTACAATTAAAATAAAATATATTTTATAAAGGACCTAAAAATGAACAAACTAATCTCTTTCTTAATATGTTTTTTGAGCAGTATTATGATAGGCAACATATCTGCCTATGCGTCTTTGGACCCATTGCTCTCTCTTAACGATAACACTGGCTTAGAAGTTCTTACGAAAGAAGGCGCACAGCAAGTTAAATCAGGATCTCTTATTGATAATATTGTTGATGAAATATATAAATGGGGAAATGGGAGCAGAGAAAATATTGAGCGAACAAAAACTGCTCAAAATAAAACTACCATGGAACCAGGCTGGGATACAGTACGTTCTGGACAGATGCAACCGGACGAATTTAAACGCCTTATACGAAAAAAACTAGAAGAGAAACTTTCTAATCTTCCTATACCTCAGGCAAACTCAAAGTAATATAGGCTTCTCATGCTGGTCTTATATTAAACAAGGTTATTCCCTTGTTTCTTTTGAAATGCCTCAAGAAGCTCCTGAACTGTGCTGATTTCTTTAAGCCCAAGACCTATACCCTGTTGGATCAGGAGGTCTTTTTTTCCTTTGGGAATAAAGGCCATTTTGAAACCTAGTTTCTGAGCTTCTTTGAGGCGGATTTCTTCTCCATAAACCATACGAATATCACCGGAGAGTCCAACTTCTCCTAAGAATACCGTATCTAAAGGAAGGGGCTTATTATGGCATGCTGATAGGATAGCTACGACCACCGCTAAATCAGCAGCAGGCTCCGTAACCTTTAAGCCCCCTGCCACACTCACATATACACCTTTATTAGAATTTGTCTAAAAACTTTGTAAAATCTATTGGACGTAAAATATCAAACTCACCTTTTCTTAGGACAGAGTCATACCCCATATTAGATGGTTGAGGTTTTACTTCTTGGGCATTAGGGTTTCGAAGATAGGCTATAGCGGATCCCTCAAAGTGAAGTCCTAAGTCAAAATTTCCCCTAATAAAGTTTATATCAGGCCATTGGGGTTCTTGGTCTCTATAAGCGGGGTCTTGAAGCGCAATAGAGGATTTCATGTGCATTACAAGTTCTTCTACTGGGGTATGTCTACTATTGGTATTTTCATATCCTCGTGCCCAAGAAAATCCTACTGATTCTCTTATGTTTGATCCTCTTATGTTTGGGTCACGAGTTTGCATATCTGCAAATACATGAAAATAAGTATCTAATAGACTTCTATTAGGGGTATGTCTTATATGACTTTGGAGGCACTCTAAAATAGGAAGTATAAGTGTACGTCGTGATTCTTCTAAGGAACCAGCAATACGCTCAAGATCCCATTCTAGTATTTTTTCTCTAGCCCTGGTGCTAAATGGGTAAAGACCTTGTCGCAGGCGTATAGCTAAGGGTGCTGTTATATACAAGGTGGAATCGTATAGGTATAGCCTTTCATAATCTATAGAGCTAACTTCTAATAAGGTTCCATCAGAGGATAAATGCATAACCCCGTTACGCCATTGGTTATCGCCAGAAAGCGTCATAAAAAAAGCTATTAAATCATCTTCTACGGTATCTTGACTAAAACAACTCAAGCCATAATTTCTTTCATCTTCTGTAATTAAAGGGAGAATAGAAATTCTTTTTTTCTTATTGTTAATACTGTAGCCTTCTAATACACGTGTAAGGTCTTGCAAGCGTTCAAGGTCTGGTAGGCGTATGGCCTCTTCCAGAAGATGTCCATATTCTTGCTCATCCTCTTCTTTCATATCAACCCACTTTGTGGTGTGTGAGCAAGACCAAAGAGCCAATGCTGGAAGGGCTCCATGAGGATGAGGCATCTTATTTAAAATGGTAGTAAGAGGCGTTTGTATTGTAGGGTCGTGTGGGTTAAGAATTACTACAGGTTGAACAATTCCATAAAAATTTCTTACTTCATACCCATCGGACGTTTGGTAAGTTAGAGGTAAGTTCCTAACAACATAACCAGGAGCTAATGTTTTACCAAATCCAGCCTCCTTAAGAGAAGCTGATGCTTGCACAAAGCTGTCTGCTATATAAGTATTTCTCTCATACAGTCCATTTGACTCAAGTGCAGCTCGGAATCTAAGTGGTGTTTGATTGAAATCACTTGCCTCTTCTTCGCTGAGTTTCCATTTTGGGTCATACCCTTGTTTTAAAACAGCAATGGTCCGGTCTCCCTCTTGTACTGTAATCATAGGCGTAGTGTCACCGTACATAGAAGCAGCAGCTTGAATGGGATTATGTTGAGAAGCTTGAATTACGCGAGCTAAAAAAGCCTTTTCTTCTCCAGAATCCCCAGCATAAGCAGATGAACTCCCAGCAGAAGGATCAAAGGCCCAAGCTAAAGAAATAGACATTCCAATAGGAATACCTATGATCAGTGCAATAATTAATTTCTTTATAAAGTCTGGGAAAATCTGATTAACCATATTTTTTTTCATAAATGATGCCTCAAAATTAATAATGCATAATTTTCTTACTCTTGTTATATAAGAATGCTTTTTAAGAATATCAAGAGCTGGCTTTAAAAAAATTTAAACAGATATGAGACTAAGAAAGAGTGAGAGAACCCAAAAAGGGGTTAGTTCTACAACTATCTCTCGAAATGTTTGAGTATAAATAGAGAAAAAAATCTTAGTGCTTTTGAAATAATCCAAGAAGCTGCTCTTGAACCGTACTTAACTCTCTAAGCTCTAACCCAACGCTCTGTTGAATCAGAAGGTCTTTTTTTCCTTTGGGAATAAAGGCTGTTTTGAAACCTAGTTTCTGAGCTTCTTTGAGGCGGATTTCTTCTCCATAGACCATACGGATGTCACCAGAGAGTCCAACTTCTCCTAAGAATACCGTATCTAAAGGAAGGGGCTTATTATGGCAGGCTGATAGAATAGCAGCTACAACGGCTAGATCTGCTGCAGGCTCCGTAACCTTTAAGCCCCCAGCAACGCTGACATAGACATCCTTATTGGAAAAAGTGTAGCCACATCGTGCCTCTAAAACAGCCAAAAGCATGGCCAAACGCCCATAGTCCCAACCTACTGTCGTCCGCCGGGGCGTCCCATATGGAATGGAAGTTACCAGAGCTTGAATTTCCATTAAAAGAGGTCGTGTACCCTCCAAACTTGCAAAAATACTAATCCCACTAACAGGTGCCCGATCATGCGCTGGGAGAAAAAGCCCTGAGGGGTTTGTTACTTCTTGCAAGCCACGCTCTGTCATTTCAAAAACGCCAATTTCATTAGCTGGGCCAAAACGATTCTTTACAGAGCGCAAAATACGATAGGG
Source organism: uncultured Alphaproteobacteria bacterium (assembly GCA_964442815.1). Lineage (GTDB taxonomy): Bacteria > Pseudomonadota > Alphaproteobacteria > 16-39-46 > 16-39-46 > CAYUAL01. The sequence continues at coordinate 13,702 of CAYUAL010000001.1, forward strand.
ATGTCCGCGTTCCCCCTCAAAATACAAAACCGCATCTACCATATGCTCCAAAACCTTAGGACCGGCAATAGCTCCTTCTTTGGTTACATGTCCTATGAGAAAAACTGTAATTTCCTTTTGCTTGGCAGCTTGAATAATCTCATGTACAGACGTGCGCACCTGCGTCACTGTACCTGGTGCCGCCTCAATTCCTTCTACATACAATGTTTGTACTGAGTCAATAACAAGATAAGAAGGAACTTTATCTCCTTCCAAAAGTGTTAATATCTCTTGTACTTGGGTAGCCGTTGCTAACGCTAAAGGACCTTCTTTAACCCCCAATCTTTCCGCACGCAAACGGATCTGGGCTCGGCCTTCTTCGCCGGATACATACACACAGTCTGCCAATCGAGATAAACGATCTGCAATTTGCAGCATAATCGTGGATTTTCCAATGCCAGGATCCCCTCCTATGAGGATAATAGATCCGGCTACCAGCCCTCCCCCTACAACTTGGTCAAATTCTTTACACCCTGTTAGTGTACGAATGGGACTTTCTTCCTTAGCGGCTAAAGGGACGACTTCAAGAGTTTTATGAGCGTACCCCTTCCCTTTCTTCTGGAAAGAGAATCTATCCTTTGTGGTTACTTCTTCTTCTAAGCTATTCCAAGCTCCACAACCAGTGCACTTCCCCGTCCATTTAGGGTGAACAGTACCACACGCTTGGCACACATACTGATGAATAACTTTGCTCATAAGAGAAGTTTTCTACTTTACATTAACAGGGATGGGACCTTCCATTTCGCCATGGATAAACTGCTTAAGATATGGATTCTTACTTTTTTCTAAATCTTTAATCGGACCTGTCCATATTATTTGCCCGTCATAGAGCATGGCTACTTTATCGGCGATGGCTCGTGCACTAATAAGATCGTGTGTGATTGTAATAGCAGTGGCACCTAATTCTTTCACACACTTTATAATGAGGCTATCAATAACTGTGCGCATAATGGGATCTAACCCGGTTGTAGGCTCATCAAAAAATAAAATAGCGGGACTTGTGGCAATGGCACGCGCAAGACCTACACGCTTTTGCATTCCCCCTGATAATTCTGCAGGCATGAGTGTCGCTGTTTTCTCTGTAAGCCCTACTGCTAGCAATTTCTCAATGGCTGTCTGATGTGCTTCTTTCGTAGGAACACCTCTTTGCAAAAGTCCAAAGGCTACATTTTCCCAAACAGGAAGGCTGTCAAATAAGGCCCCACCTTGAAAAAGCATACCAATTTGGCCTAAAACTTCATCTTTCTCTGAGTTTTTAAGGGAAAGAACATCTTGGCCATCAATAAATATTTTACCGCCATCGGGCCGCAAAAGACCTAAAATATTTTTTAACAGGACAGATTTTCCTGTGCCTGATCCTCCTATAACAACTAAGGATTCTCCCTTTTCAATTGTTAAGTTGACATCCTTTAGCACATGATTAGATCCAAAAGATTTTTTTAAATTTTCAAGGCGAATTTTAGGGGTTGAGCTCATGCGCACGCTTTCCTAGGAAGCAAATAAAATGGCTGTCAGTAAGTAGTTCAGAATTAAGATAAGGATAGAAGCCGATACCACAGCAGAAGTCGTTGCCACACCAACTCCTTGAGCTCCTCCTCTAGAATTAAAGCCTGCATAACACCCAGCAAGAGCGATAATAAAACCAAACACCGCTGCTTTTATTAACCCTGAATTTACGTCTTCTGCTTTTAAATATTTAAAAGTCTGATCCAGGTAGAGAGCGGGGTTAAATCCTAGTTTATAGGTTGATACAAGATACCCACCAAATACACCAATGGCATCTGCTACAAGGACTAAAAGAGGAAGGACGATAACTCCTGCCCATAAACGTGGCACGATAAGATACTTATAAGGATTCGTCGAGAGAGTTGAAAGTGCATCAATTTGTTCCGTAACACGCATCGTTCCTAATTCGGCTGCTATGGAGGCCCCAATACGCCCTGCTACCATCAGACCAGCCAAAACAGGCCCAAGCTCCCGTGTCATAGATAAAACCACAACCGTCGCTATGGAACTTTCCGCCGAAAAGCGCGAAAATCCTGTGTAGCTCTGAAGAGCTAAAACCATTCCTGTAAAAATAGCTGTAAGACCAACTACAGGAAGAGAAAGATATCCTATCTCAAAAAATTGCCGGACTAGCTGCTTGAAGAAAAAAGGAGGCCGAAAACAATGACTAACAGACTCAACGGTAAAAAGCGCAAAAGCCCCTGCTGCCCTTAAAAAAGAAAGAAAAACACGGCCAACTGTTTGAATGAAGGTAATCATACCTTTTTATACCTTTTATTTTTTCTCACCCTATCATTTCTTATGCCCCTCTTCAATGCGGGTTAGGATGTTCTTTGTAAGAAAAATAATAACTCCCTATGAAAGTTATAAAGGCAAGCCCACTTAGCACAAGGGGTAAGACCCATAAGCTAGAATAGTAACTGATCAAGAAAGTTAAGCAGCTGGGCAACAAGGCCATTAAAGCAAAAGTTACATTATAGCAAAAAGCAATCCCCGTATAACGGATTTGAATAGGGAAGAGCTTGATCATTAAGGAAAAATAAGAAGGCGCAAGAAGCGTAATAAAAAGCTGATGCACTAAAAGAAAGAGCATCAACACAAAATTGCTGCGCAAAAATAACAAAGAAAAAAGAGGAACGACACAAACCGCATACGCCAAACTTGATTTTAGTAAGATCTCTCTCTTTGAAAAATTATCTGAAAACGTACCCGTTATTGTCATCATAACGGCACAAAAAATAAGGCTTATTGTCGTGAAAAAATATACTTCCTTTGGCGCATACCCAAAATACGTGGGTAGGTAAGAAGGAAAGTACAAATTTGTAACGACAAGAGCCGCAAACAAAATAGTCAGCAAAATCCCTTTTATAATAGCTAGAGGGTGCTCAAGAAGAAGTGTTTTTAGGGGATTTTGTACCTTGATAGGAGTTTGCTCAAAAGCTGGTGTTTCTTGAATTCCTTGTCTTAGGAAAAATAAAATAATACCGAAAATCCCACCCATTAAAAAAGGAATACGCCATCCGCCTGCCCAAATCTGAGACTCAGATAAAAAGACGGTTAGACTATAAAGCACAAGAGTTGCCACAATAGCACCTACCGTCGTGCTGGAAATTAAATATCCATTAAATTTTCCATGATGTTCAGGGGCAGAAAACTCTCCCAAAATAGTCGTGGCGCCTGGAAGCTCCGCTCCAAAAGAGAGGCCCTGCAGAAATCGGCATACAACGAGTAATAAAGGAGCAAGCAAGCCTATACTGGCATAATCAGGTAAAAATCCTATGGCTAGAGTGCTTGCTGCCATTAGTCCTGTCAGCATCAGAAAGGCCGGTTTCCTCCCAAAACGGTCACCAATAAACCCAGCCAACACACCTCCAAAAGGCCTGGCAAAATACCCTACGGCAAAGACAAGAAACGCTTGTAAAAGAGCTGCTGTATTATCCTGAGCTGGAAAAAAAGAAATACTAAAATATTTTGCCATCATCCCATAAATGACAAAATCATAATATTCGAGGATAGATCCAGCCCCGACCCAAAGAAACACTTTATTAAAGCTTTTTAAATAAGAGGGTGCCATTTTTATTCTCCCGGTAGAAGTGGAATGTCTATTCCTTGTAGTATTATTAATAGGGCTTTAAGTTTATACTGTCTATATACTACGGATCAGTCTCTAAGTTTATTTATGAATGTGTAGCAATAAATTGGCGTACTATTTCCGACAGTGCTCTTTTATATGGCGCAATATTCTTATGTCCCATCTCATCTATAAAGTGACATGTAACCAAAAGGTTTTTTCCTTGTTCTTCTGCATTTGCTATAAATCTTTCTGTATGTTGACGATTTACAAGAGTTGTCTGGTCTGCTTCTCCTCCATGGATCACAAGAAGTGGTTTATTAATGTTTTCTGTATAACCTAAAGGATTTCTAGCTATTTCTTTTCGAGCACGAATTTCTGGTGTGTCAGCTTCAAAAATAGGGCAATTAGCATCTCCATGGTCACCTAATGTATAAAAGCTAGATGTAGCTATCATTCCACAAAATTCTCTTTGTAAGTTCAGGTCAAGGGCAGCTAAAATAGCCATGTAACCCCCATAACTATGACCCCCTACAAAAAATTTCTCTGGATTTATCTTAGCACTATAGGTTGCCTTGACATAGTGTAGAACAGATCGAAGATCCTCCATCGGTCCAATACCATAATCATTATTGACAGAGGCAAGAAAACGCGCCTTTAAGTCATCATGCCTATAATATTCCTGGGCTACTACCGCATAAACATCCGCATGCATCACGCTTCCACGATAATCAAAAATTACTACATTTACCCCTAAGAAACGCGCTTGCTCCTCTTGCGATGATATATCACCAAACTCTCGGACAGACCCACATGGACCGCCGTGGCATACGAAAAACGTAGGTTTTTCTTGGCTATCTTCTCCATAGAACATTATTCTTCCAGGAATTTTAAAACCCGTTCTTGAATAATCAAAGGCTTCTACTTCGAATTCTTCCGTCACTAAAGAAGCAGCTACATAAGAAAAGCTTAAAGCTCCTAAAATAAATCCTTTCATGAAAATATATTTTAAAAACCGCATATACTATATCCTTAAATTCTTTCTCTAATTATATATGCTCCTTAAATAAGCATTTTTTATATTCTTCAAGGGTAAATTTTTTCTTCTATATTGCGATAATAAGCACATACGCTAGATACAGGACATATATTACATAACGGCTTTATGGCTTTGCAAGTGTAACGTCCATGGAGAATAAGAAGATGATGTGCTGAGTGTAAATAAGCTTTAGGTACATTCTTTTCAAGTTTTTGTTCTACCTCTAACGGTGTTTTTCCAGGTGCAAGCCCTGTCCGATTAGATACGCGAAAAATATGCGTATCCACAGGAATGGTCGGCTGATTAAAAGCTACATTCAGAACGACATTGGCTGTCTTACGCCCTACTCCAGGAAGTTCCATAAGTTCTTCTCGAGTACCTGGAATTTTCCCACCAAATTTTTCTATTAAAATTTGGCTCAATTTAATAATGTTTTTAGCTTTCGTATGATAGAGGCCTATGGTTTTAATGGCATTCTTTAAATTCTCTTCTCCTAACCCAAGCATTTCTTGTGGCGTTTGGATCTTCTCAAAAAGTGGCTTTGTAGCTTTGTTAACGCCTTTATCCGTACTTTGGGCAGATAAGACAACTGCCACCAAAAGAGTATAAGGATTGGTATATTGCAATTCCGTAGCAACATTTGGAATAGTAGCCGCTAATGTTTTAAAGAAGAACTCTCTATCTTGAGGTGTCATGGGACTCCTTTTTTACATAAAAGTATAAGAGAATCCTTCGTCTCCATGCGTATCTAAAGAGATATGAACGCTTTTGTATTCTGTTCCTTCTATCATACGCTCTAGGATTTGGCTTGAAAGTCCCGGAAGAAGGTTTTGTGTCAGAATGGTATCAATGGCACGAGCCCCACTTTCGACTTCCTCACACCGTTCTGTAATGGCAGATACCACGTTCTCATCAAAAGTTAAGGTAGCACGATGTGTCTCAAAAAAGCGTCGTTGAATCTTTTGTAATTTCAATTTAACAATCTGAGAAATATAACCTTCTCCCAAAGGATGGTAAGGTACGACAACTAACCGTCCCAAAAAAGCAGGCTTAAAGACTTTTACTAAGTCAGGTCGCAAAGCTTCTAAAAGCTTTTCAGCGGTTGGGACAGGTTCGTCTTCTTTATCTAACAAAGACATAAGAATTTCGGATCCCACATTAGAAGTTAGGAGAATAACTGTATTTTTAAAGTCGACTTCTATCCCTTCTGAATCTTCTAAAACACCCTTATCAAAGACTTGATAAAATAACTCTAAGACATCCGCATGGGCTTTCTCAATTTCGTCCAAGAGAACAACGCTATAAGGATTACGCCGCACAGCTTCTGTCAACACACCGCCTTGCCCAAATCCCACATAACCAGGAGGGGACCCCTTCAAGGTAGAAACTGTATAAGCTTCCTGATACTCTGACATGTTAATTGTTATAAGTGCTTTCTCTCCCCCATAAAGAATATCGGCCAATGCATGCGCTGTCTCTGTCTTACCTACACCGCTGGGGCCAACAAGAAGAAAAACTCCTATAGGCTTTCCTGGTTCATCTAATCCAGCTTTATATGTCCTCAAACGTCGTGCAATTGTATCCAGAGCATGAGATTGTCCCACGATACGGTTCTCAAGTTCTTTTTTAAGACCTAAAACTGTTTGGATTTCATCTTTGACCATCTTGCCAAGCGGAATACCGGTCCAAGAAGAAATGACATGCGCTACAACATCTGCTGTCACTCGCTGCGGAACAAGTGTCCCTTCTTTCAGTCCATTTTCTTTTTCTTTAAAAGTTTGTCGGAGTACCTCAAGATTTTTTTCGAGTCTTTTTAGAACTTCTTTCTTATCTCTAGAATCAGTTTCTGGGTTTTGCTCGAGTTCTTTTTCTAAAGAACAAATTTGCTCTACATACTTTTTCTCTTGATCCCATTGTTGTTCCATGAGGTCTTTTTGAACCTGGATCTTCGAAATATCCTCTTGGATTTTTTGAAGACGTTCTGCATGAGACGCTCCTAAAGTCTCTTCTCGCAAAAGAACTTTTTTCTCTATCTCAAGAGCCTGCTCCTGGTAGTTTAGCGCTTCTAAAGCTTCAGGAATAGAATTATGAGCTACAGCTACACGGGCACATGCTGTATCTAAAACACTTACAGCTTTATCCGGCAACTTGCGACCGGCTAAGTACCTGTTAGAAATCTTAACAGCGGATTCTAATGCTTCTTCCTCAATGCGTACTTTGTGATGAGCTTCTAGTTTCTTAAGCAAGCCACGCAACATAAGGATTGCTTTTTCCTCATCAGGTTCTTCTACTTTTACAACCTGAAACCGTCGAGAAAGAGCTGCATCTTTTTCAAAATACTTTTTATATTCAGCCCAAGTAGTAGCTGCGATCGTCCTTAGTTCTCCACGAGCAAGAGCTGGTTTAAGCAAGTTAGCCGCGTCGTTTTGCCCTCCGCTACTTCCACTACCGATTAGTGTATGGGCTTCATCAATAAAAAGGATGATAGGCGTGGGAGAAGCCTGTACTTCCGAAATAACTGACTTAAGCCGCTGCTCAAACTCTCCTTTTAAGCCAGCTCCCGCTTCTAAAAGACCTACATCTAAAGAGCGAATAGATACATTCTGCAGAGGAGGAGGAACATCACCTGCAGCTATTTTAAGTGCTAACCCTTCCACCCCAGCTGTTTTTACAACACCAGCAACTACCGGAAGAATAGGGTTATTTTGGCGTCGCCGCATAAGAATATCAATGATCTGGCGGATTTCTCCTTCACGCCCTGTCACAGGATCAATTTTTCCGCTGCGTGCTGCTTCTGTTAAATCTTGCGTATAGAGGTCTAAAGCCTCTGTTTTATAAGATCCCGTTTTCTTTTTTGATTCTCCAGATGGAAAAGATACTTGATCTCTTGTCGGTCCTTCTTCTTCTCCGCTATTTTGTAAAATATTAGATAATTCCTGGCGCAAGACAAGACGCGGAATGGTAAGTAAAATAGGACAAGAATCTATTAGGACCCCTTTAAGCCCTTCGGCCTCTAAAAGAGCCAACAGAATTGCCGAAGATCGTATTTTAGAAGACTCTAAAGTTAAGGAAGTGATAATCCAAGCTTCTTCTATAAGTTTTAAAAGAAGCGGCGAAAAGGCTGGTGTCCTGCTATTTCCTCTTTTAAATTTATCTATTGCTTCGCTTAACTGCTGAGCAAGCACTAAGCCGTCTACATTAAAAGCTTTTAAACTAACCGCCCAATCTCCATCTAAATTGTCATTTATCTTAACAAGAAAATGTTCTATCTCCACTGTAAAATGCGTAAGAGATACACAATACTGTGCAGCCTCTTCTAAAGCTTTACGCAAAAGTGGATTTAATTTTGTAATAAGATTTTTTGTATCTGTCATTTTTAGATTACAACCTCAAGCTGCTCTTTATGCAAAACTATCTTCAAGAGAAGGATGAATATAAACTTGTCGTGCGTCTTGTAAAAAAGGTTTTGTCTTTAGCCATGTGCGCCAACCTAAGAAACTATCTTGCCCAAGAACCAAAGAAGGAACCTCTTCTTTTTTTAAAATAAGATTAAGATCAAATGTTATAGAATCTTCCGTATAAAAAGTAATAAGGTCACAAACCTTTTTATAAGATTCCTGATTCCTAAAAAAATTACAAAAATACGTTAAACCCATAGGACCAAGAGAAGCCGTAATATGTCCTACTTTATCCCATGCTTTGGTTCCAAGAATGCAATCCTTTCCAAGAACATTAAATTGCCCCTTTTGCGTACCAATCAGACTACATTCTTCTTTTTGGATAGAAAGCCATTTTCCTTGAAATTCATGAATCGTTACGGGTATTCTAAGGTACTTTTCTAATAAAAATTTTAGACCTATACTTGATCGAACGCGCGGCCATAAAAAACTTGCAAGCCCTAGAAGGCCCCTATCTGAAACCTTCAATTTATTTTGAAAAAGAGGATTTTGAAAGCCAAGCCCCGTCAGAGCACGTAGCATTTCTCCTATGGTTGTTTTTTCCGCGGGTATTTCATAAATACCCATTCGGTGCCGTTTTCGTATTTTATGAAAAAGAGAAATAAATCGATGGTTAAAAATATCCAAAAAATCTCGAAAGGCTAAATCTTTTTTCTGGATTCTATCCACTAAAAGCTGTGTATAGGGTGTAGGCAAAGGACCTTGAATACCTGCAATTCCTAAAAAATTTACTTGCAATACATCAACTCTAGAAAAAGAAGAAGCTGGGAGAGTTTCCACTAAATCACTAGGTGGAAAAGCAAATGAAACGCTTGCGCTAAATCGAACAGGTTCTTTTTCAGGATCTACCCCTTCCGCAGGAGCCACCGTGTCAGGATATAAGGATTGGAAAACCCGAACTGCTTGCAAAAAGTCAAATACATAGGCTTTTTCAAAAAGTTTATCTTTTAAAGAGAGTTCTTTTCTTATATAAGCCACGTTTCACCTGCCATAGGAGGCCATTTTTTCCAAATACCAGGCTTATTTGCTTTATATACAGTAAGCTGTGTGAAAGAATTAATAGAAGTATATAAACTGAAAAAATGATTCAATACCATCGCAAAAAGTAAGGGGGGGGTGCCTCCATAATACCTATCATCAAACGTAAGTTCTAAAGATGTCCCGCGTGCAAAGTTTCTCCATGCTTCATTCCCTAACCTTTGAATATTATAAGAACAATTCATCTTCGTAATGGACTCAATCTCATTGGTCGTCTGAGGAGTACCTAACCCAGCATATAGGCGAAGAATACTCTTTAACGCATCTAAACTATAAGGCTCATTTGAAAGAGAAATACGATTTAAACAAAGCTGAGAAATAAGAGACCATAGCACGCCTCCTTCTTGTGGAGGATATAAAGGAGCTGCAGGCGTATTTAAACAAATAATACTAGAAGACGGCGTATCATTTTCTATCTCTAATATTGCTCCTGCTGGAATTTGCATGGCCAGATCTCTATTCGTACATAAAATATGTGCGTAAATTGTATCCACGCTAGGAACACTTGGATTAAAGTTAAAATCCACAAAGGAAAGATTTGTGTCCGTTCCCGGCATTCCTGGACGCACCGTAGGAATACGCCGAGCGATCCAAAAAAATTTTTGATCTTCTTGTTCTTCCTGATGCATAAACTCAAAATAGGGAGAGAGAGCTATGGGATCAGGAGTACTAGAATTAGTGGCATATACATCTGTTACCACATTAATTTCTGTTATCATTTCACGTCGCTGATCCGGCACAAGCCTATATTCTGTGCTTAATCCATCCAAACGAAAAGGCTCAGAAATCTTTTTAAAACTATTAATGATAGGAGAACACCCCAAAAGAAAAATATCTGGAGAAAAATCAATCCAAGAAAGACTCTCAGAATTAGAAACAGGAATAAAAATACTTAATTCTTTATCTGCTCCACTATTTTGAATTCCTAAAACATCAAAGAAGAAAAATTTCTCAGGAAAACAAAAATACTCTAATAACAACACGTATGCTGGATGTACCTTTAATAGATGAGGCAAAAGGACTTCTTTTTGGCTTAATCCTACTGGTTTTAAAGAAGAAGGGCAGGTTTTTACATCCCTTGTTCCCCCTATAGCTACGCCAATATTCTCAGAAGAAGTAAAAATAGCTTCATATAATATATGCTGAAGGACATTCCCTCCATTTATAAAGAATCTTAACTGTGATAAATTTTCTAAGTCCTTAAAAGATCCTTGTAAAGGAGAGAGATCGATTTTTATGGCTTGGGGTTGATCCGTAAAAAATGTTGAAAAGCTATAATCTTCTACTGGAACTAAGGAAATATTTTCTATTTTTATAGGCCATAAATTTACATCGTATCCCGTTTGGAATTGGCAGGTTACTCCCTCTGCTGTGCGTGCAAATAATGAAGTATGTTGTGGAATAACATATCCTGTTGTCGGAACACTTTTTTTCACATCAACTTGAAATTGCGTAACGGCACACGAAGGAATAATATGCACAAACTGAGGATATAAAATGGATAACAAAGTCTGAGAAATACGGGGAAACTCTGCATCCATATCTCGCTGCAAAGTCCCAGATAAAAAAGCAAAAGACTCTAAAAGTCTCTCCACATGCGGGTCAGTACTTTCTCCTTGTCCAATATCGAGTCTCTTTGCTATTTTCGGATGTTTTTCAGCAAAAAGGCTCCCCATCTGGCGTAAATACGCCATTTCTCTTTGGTAATATGTTAATAACTTATCTTGTTCCCCAGCCATGTTCTATCGTGCTTTATTTTCTTGTATTGTAAATATAATTAAAAAAGAAGAAAGGCTCTATTTTTCTAAAATAAAAAAAAGTCCTTTTAGAATATAAAAATAGGTAGTTTATTTTAAACCTAATCCAATAACCTACGATTCTTTTCTCTCATCTCTTTAGAAGGAGGGATAAGCCCCTTATAAGCCAAAGGACCATCTTCTGACCATACCTCTTCAGATAGAAACTCTTCTACAAATTTTTTCAAAGAAGGTGTATTCTTCAGACTCTCTTTTTTTACGTACATATAAAAAAGGCGTGTCAACGGATAAATCCCTTTAAATATAGTTTGCAAACTTGGCAAACTACCTTCAATAGGCAGAGCCTCTAATACACTCTGATTTTGCTCCCAGAAAGGAAACCCTAATATCCCTATGGAGTAAGGATTTAACATCATTTTTTTGATAATAATCTTCGTATTTTCAGGTACTTCAATATATCTTCCATCCTCTCTAATGAGATAACATTGAGCCTGGAAAGAAACATCACAAAAAGGCTGAAAAATAAGCTCTTTCATAGATTCTCTTACGCCAGAGGTAGAAGGAGGACCAAAAATAAAAATGGGTATATCTGGAAGATTTGAATTTATTTGTTTCCAGGTAGTATAAGGGTTTGGAATCCATTTCCCGTCTTGAAAAATATTTTTAGCAAGCCCTTTATAAAGATCTTCTAAGGTTAATCCTTTTATAAAAAAAGATGTAATGTCTTTTTTGTTTTCTTTATAGTTTTTTGCTAAAATAATAGCTCCATACCCTATGGTAAATTCCTTTATATTTTTAATACCATTACGAAAACATAGTTGCCTTTCGGACGCGTTCATAAGACGCGAAGCATTAACAATGCCTGGTGAATTAGAGTCTGTTCCCGAACAAAATAGCTTAAACCCAGCACCTGTCCCCGTACGTTCTATAATAGGCGCTTCTTCTTCCCATAAAATAGCAAGCCTCTCAGCTATAATAGCTGAAAAAGGAAAAATCGCCGTCGATCCTACAATACGCCCAGGATCATTTTCTTGCGAAGCATAGGAATATTCCTTACACAAGAAAAGAACGATTATACTAGATAAAATACTAGCGATTACCCTTAGTTGTTTTTTTAAAAGATTTCTGCCCATTCTTCCTAACGTATGCTTCATGCGCTGCAAACACAGCCATATTAACAATTTCGGAAACTGTAGAGGCCATAGGCACAATTTCAATAGGTTTTTGTAACCCTAAAAGAAGAGGCCCAACCATCGTCCCTCGAATTAAATTCTGCAGAAGCTTAGAAGAAATACTGGCTGAATTTAACCCTGGCATAATAAGAATATTTGCAGGTCCTGTTAGCCGACTGAAAGGATATAATTTTTTAAGCTCTGAGTTTAACGCCACATCGGGAGACATTTCTCCTTCATACTCAAAATCTACATCTTTTCTTTGATCTAATATTTTCAATGCTTCCTGAATACGCTCAGAATGCGATGTAAGATAGGCTCCCATGGGGTTTCCAAACGTTGAGCAACCAATAAAAGCAACACGAGGCTCATATCCTAAAGAACGCGCCTTACGAGCTGCTTGGCACGCAAAATCGGCAAGCTGTTTAGGTTCTGGCATAGAATGTACGCTGGTGTCTGCAATAAATACAGCAGCCTGTGGTGTAATAAAAAGAGAAAGACCCAAAACTTCTTCCTCAGAGCCTCTATCAATAACTTTAGTTATTTCATCGAAAACAACAGAGTGGCTACGCGTCAATCCCGTTACCATTCCATCTGCTTCGCCAAAAGAAACCATACAAGCCCCAAAAATATTGCGATCCTGATGAACCATCCGCTGTACATCTCGATAGAGAAACCCTTTACGTTGCAGTTTTTTATATAAGAAAGCTTTAAAGGTATCATTATGATCACTATGGGCAGCATTATAGATCTCCACACCTCCTTCTTCTGGTAATTTTAAACCCATTTCTTGAAGATTATGGAGAATAATATCATCTCGACCAATTAAAATAGCTTCCCCGTACCCACTTGCGTGGTAAGAAAGTGCTGCTCGGATCATTTTTTCTTCTTCACCTTCAGCAAAAATAATACGCTGAGGATGCGTACGAACCGCTTCAAAAATAAGCTGAACACCCGCAGCTGTTGGATCTAACCGAAGAGTAAGCTCTTTTTTATAAGCTTTCATATCCGTAATAGGTTTTTTAGCAACTCCTGTTTCCATAGCAGCTCTAGCCACCGCTGAAGGCACTTCTACAATGAGACGAGGATCAAATGGAACAGGTATAATGTACTCAGGGCCAAAACGAAGCTGTCGCCCAGCATAGGCAACTCTTACCTCATCTGGAACGTCTTCACGAGCTAACGCAGCAATAGCACGTGCAGCTGCAATTTTCATTTCTTCATTAATGATAGTAGCCCGTACATCTAAAGCCCCTCGAAAAATATAAGGGAAACCAAGAACATTATTAACTTGGTTGGGATAGTCTGAACGCCCCGTTGCGATAATAGCATCGTCTCTTACTGACTTAACATCTTCTGGCGAAATTTCTGGATCAGGATTGGCCATAGCAAAAATGATAGGTTGAGGTGCCATGGACTTTACCATCTCTTTTGTAACAGCCCCTTTTACAGAAAGACCTAAGAAAATATCAGCCCCTTCTAAAGCATCTTTAAGTGTTCTTGCCTTTGTTGGAACAGCATGAGCTGATTTCCATTGATTCATACCCTCTTGGCGCCCCTCATAAATAACGCCCTGTCGATCTACAAGAGTGACATTTTCATGTCGCATACCATAACTTTTCAAAAGCTCCACACATGCAATAGCGGCTGCACCAGCGCCATTTACTACCAACTTTGTTTTTTTAATGTCACGCCCAGTTAAT
>CAYUAL010000002.1:0-6722 GCA_964442815.1 uncultured Alphaproteobacteria bacterium
TTCATCTGTAAAATCAAATGTTGTAGCTGTCCCAAAGTCTATTACTAAAAGAGGACCTCCATATAAACGGGAAGCACCTACAAAAGTTACTAATCGATCATTTCCTACGGCTTCAGGGCGATCTACTAGAGAAGTAACAGAAAGTTTTATATCTGGTTGATTTACATTGTGCAGGGTGAGATTAAGATATTTTTTTATAAATGCTTGAAGTTCTTTGTCAGCAGCGGGTACAACAGAACATAAAAGAGCTCCTTTAATAGAGGAAAGGGCAATTTTCTTATGCTCAAAAAGAGGAAGAAGAAGAGAGGCATACTCATCTCTTGTGCGCGAAGGATCATTTTGTACGCGCCATTCAAAAAGGATATGTGCTCCTGAATCAATAAGAGCAAAAGTAGTATTTGTATTACCTGCATCAATGACTATAATCATTTAATTTCTCTTCATTTTAGAGTCTTACTATTACCTTCATAAAAGAAAACATCGCCAGAAGAAACAATTCTTTTTTCTGTTCCCATATTTAAAATAAGAGCGCCTGTTTTATCTAATCCTTCAAATATCCCTTTTAGAGTGCGATTTTCGATGGTTATAGTAACTTCTTGGTTTAAAAATGCTGCATAAGTAAGCCATTTCTTGCGTATAAAATCAAAATCTTTTTCTTCAAAATAGGGTACACAGAAAGATTCTATTTCCTGGCACAGTTTTTGCAAAAAGGCTAGAGGAGTTGGGCAGGATAAAGATTCTTTCCCTAGGATATCTTGGAGGCAGGTTGTGGGGTATATATTCTTTGTGGGTGAAGAAATAAGATTTACTCCAATACCTCCAACAACCCAAGAAGGTTCTTTAAGAGACATGTCTGTTTCTAAGAGAATGCCAGCTCCTTTCCTACCTTGAAGCAAAACATCATTGGGCCATTTTAATTGAATATTACAAGAATTTTGTACAAAGGATTGGAGCGTTTGGCATAAGGCAGCACCAAGAAGAAAAGAAAGCTCCGCAAATCTTTGAAAAGGTAACGAATCAGGACAAAAAAGAAAGCTAGCATATAAATTGCCAGGAGGTGATGCCCAGGTTCTTTCCATTCTTCCCCTTCCTTTATCTTGAGACTTTGCCCAAAATACAGGAATAGGATAAAGAGAAGATAAGGGGAATATTTTTTTGAAAGAGTGAGCAATATCGTTTGTGCTTGGGAGCACATCGAAAACATATATAGTAAAAGGAGGGAAAGAAATAATCTCTTTAGGTTCTTGCCACATGTTTCATAAGTAAGGTCTTAGATATAAGAACACAGTTTAACTTTTTAGTAAGGCATCTGTAAGAGTGTTTACGGCCGATAAAAAGGGAGTAGGATACAAGCTATACAGGGTAATGCTAAAAAGGGAAAAAACAATTGGAATAGCTGAAACAAAAGAGAGATTCATTTCTAAAGGCGTTTCAGGTTCCTTAAAATACATATAATTAATCATACGCAGATAATAAAAAGTTCCTACTACACTTGCGAGTAAAGCTATAATAGTTGGGATAATAAGCCCATATTCTAGAACACTTAAAAAAACATAAAATTTTGCAAAAAAACCAGCTAAAGGAGGAATGCCTGCCATGGAAAGAAAAACCAGAGCTAACGCTAAAGCTATCTTAGGATGAGTACGAGAAAGCCCTTGTAAGTCTTGAATATCTTCAATGAGACCTATACGTATATGACCAGATGGGTAACGAAGAGCGCATAAGATTCCAAGTAGAACTATATTCATTAGTATGTAAATAAGAACGTATAATATCGCTCCATGAAAACCGCTATAACTTCCTGAAGAAAGAGCAAAAAGTAAAAACCCAACGTGGCCAACTCCACTGTATGCTAAGAGACGTCTAATATTTTTTTGAAAAAGAGCTGCCATTGACCCCCAAATAATAGATGTAAGAGCAACAAATTGAAAAAAGAAGGGGAAAAGTTCTGCCAATATTTTTGAGGTATAATTTTGAAAAATACCTGCAAAGGGTATGGAGAAAACCTTTAACAACACGGTAAATATAGCTATTTTAGGAACAAGAGAGAGAAAGACCATGATAGGTAAGGGAACACCTTCGTAAACATCAGGTGTCCACATATGGAAAGGGGCCGCCGCAATCTTAAAGAAGAAGGATACCATTATGAAGGTAATTCCCAAAAAAACAGACCAGAC
Source organism: uncultured Alphaproteobacteria bacterium (assembly GCA_964442815.1). Classification (GTDB taxonomy): domain Bacteria; phylum Pseudomonadota; class Alphaproteobacteria; order 16-39-46; family 16-39-46; genus CAYUAL01. Next base: position 2,178 of record CAYUAL010000002.1, read on the forward strand.
CATCGGATCTTGAAAAGAAAAGGCTGCTTCTTTATGTATTCCTTTTAAAATAAAAGCAACATCTTGGTAATTTAAACTTCCTGCAAATCCATAGATAAAAGAGAGACCAAAAAGAAGAAAAGCAGATGCAAGTCCACCCAAGATGAAGAATTTTACTGCAGCTTCTGAAGTTTTTGAGGAGTCTCTTTTAAATCCAGAAAGTATATATAAAGATATACTTTGGAGTTCTATAGCTAAGTAAAGTGCTATAAAATGATTAGCACTAATCATAAAAAACATTCCAAGAAGAGCAGTAAGAAAGAATATAAAATATTCAGGTTTTTCTAGTTTCTCTAAAGAAAGAAGAGGCGAGGTAAATGATAAGATACATAAAGAGGAAAAAGCAATGCATGCTTTCAAAAGAAGAGAAAAGGAATCTCGAACAAAAAAACCGTTAAACATATATACTGGAGAAGAATCCTGGAGAAGGAACGACCCACATAAAAAGAAACAAAGGAAAATGCTTATCTTACTAATAGAAATAGTAAGGTCAGTAGTATTTTTTGAAAAAGCTGCCCAAACGATAAAAAGAAGAATGAATCCAGATAAAACAAGTTCAGGTAAAATACATAACAGATCAAAGATGACAGGACGGTTCATATAGAATCCCTTTTAGGAAAAGAATAAAAAAACATATTTTGATTAGTCTCATCAGATAACAATTTATCTTTATGCAGAATCTGTGAAAGAGACGTAAGAGATTTTTCAAGTGTAACAGTAAAAGAAGAGGGGTAAAATCCTATCCATATTATGCCTACTAGCAATGGCACAAAAATTATCTTTTCTTGAATGGTAAGATCTTTCAATAGCTGAAGAGACGGAAGCTCAGCTTTTCCAAATATAAGTCTCTTGTAAAGCCAGAGCATATAAGCAGCACTTAGTACAATTCCTGTAGAAGCTAGAAGAGCGATAGCAGAATTAACCTGAAAAGTACTTATGAGCACCAGAAATTCTCCAATAAAACCCGAAGTTCCTGGTAGCCCAATAGATCCCAATGTTAAAATCATAAAAATAACAGCAAAAGAAGGCATACTCAGAGCAAGCCCTCCATAGTGGCTAATTTCGCGAGAGTGCTTCCTTTCGTAGAGAATTCCCACGCTTAAGAAGAGCCCAGCAGAGATAAGGCCATGACTTATCATTTGAAGAACAGCTCCTTGCAAGGCCTCGATACTTTTCATAAAAATACCTAAAGTAACATACCCCATATGAGCTATAGAAGAATAAGCGATAAGTTTCTTTATGTCTTTTTGAGCCAAAGCAATGAGAGAGGTATAGATAATAGCTATAATACTTAGTCCCCATACATAGGGAGCAAAGAAATGGCAAGCATCTGGAAAGAAAGGAAGAGAAATGCGTAGGAAACCATATCCACCTAGCTTAAGAAGAATACCAGCCAATATAACCGATCCAGCTGTAGGTGCTTCCACATGCGCATCTGGAAGCCAAGTATGAAAGGGCCACATGGGAATTTTTACAGCAAAAGATGCAAAAAACGCGAGCCATAGCCATATCTGAGTTGATACAGGAAAAGGATAAAAGGAAAGAGAAGAGATGTTAGATGTTCCTGTTTCAAAATAGATATAAAGCAAAGCAAGGAGCATCAAAACAGAACCTGCTAAGGTATATAAGAAAAATTTAAAGGAAGCGTAAATACGTTGCTCTCCACCCCATATACCAATGATAAAAAACATAGGAATTAAAGAGCCTTCAAAAAATAAATAAAAAAGAACAAGATCTAAAGAGCAGAAAGTACCAATTATAAAAGTTTCTAAAAAGAGAAATGCTATAAGAAACTCTTTTAAACTTATTTTAATAGTAGACCAGCTTGCTAGAAAGCAAAGAGGTACCAGAAGAGTTGTTAATACAATGAATAAAATGGAGATTCCATCTACGCCTAAATAGTAGCAGATATTGGTGCCCAGAATCCAAGGGTGTACTTCCGTATATTGAAATTCTTCTATTTTAGGATCAAAATTCCACCATAGTAAGAGGCTTATAAAAAAAGTAAGTAAAGAAATAAATAAAGCGACATGCCGCATATTTTTTTCTGTATCTTTTTCTATAAAGGGCATGCACGCAATAAAAATAGCCCCTATAATAGGAAGAAATATAAGGAGGCTAAGAAAAGGAAGATTTTCGAAAGCCATAAAAATTTATCCTTTAACACCACATAAAGAAGAATAGAAATAGATAAGACTATCTTGTATAAACTCGTAAAGGCCCATGGTTATTAAAATTCCTAAGCCGAGAACCATAAGAAAAGTGTAGGAAGATAAAGACCCTGTTTGGAGATGACTTAAAGTAAGAAATCCTTTTTCTATTATGGAAGAAATTGCCCTTGGTCCATATTTATCAATTCCTTTATTGTCACCCCATATCCATAACGTATCAGCAAGTTTTTGAATAGGTGTCACAAAAAAGAAATTGTATATCTCGTCAAAGTACCATTTGTTATAGAAGAAAGAATAAATTTCTTTAAATTGTACAGCAATACGTTGAGGCCATTCTGGTTTAAAAATATAACATAGAAAAGCAACTCCAATCCCTGCAAATATAAAGAGGATGGGTAGAATTTCAACTAAGAAAGACTCTATATGTTCAAGATAGTGGGTACTTTGGAGGATAAGGACCTGAAGTGTAGTTGATAGAGAATGATCCCAAAATCCTCCTTCGTTTAAAATAAAAAGACCATATCCTAAATAGCCAGTTAAAATGGATCCAATTGCTAAAATAATAAGAGGAAAAATCATTATAAGAGGGGATTCATGAATATGCGCCATAATATGGTCGTTAGCTCTAGGTTCTCTATTGAAAGTAAGGAATAAAAGACGCCAAGAATAGAGAGCTGTTAAGAAAGTTGAAGCTAGGCCTATCCAAAAACAAAATAACCCTAATACCCCATGTCTTCCCCAAGCTATTTCTAGGATAGTTTCTTTTGAGTAATATCCAGAAAAGAAGGGCATACCCACTAATGCTAGAGAACCTATCCACATTAGCACCAAAGTCATGGGAATGAGCTTAGCTATGCCTCCCATATGGCGCATATCTTGTTCATTAGACAAAGCATGTATAACAGACCCTGCTCCGAGAAATAGGAGAGATTTAAAAAAAGCGTGGGTGAAAAGATGGAAAATAGCTGCTCCATAAGCAGAAAGACCAACAGCCATAAACATGTATCCTAGCTGAGAACAAGTAGAATAAGCAATAACACGTTTTATATCATATTGAGTAATAGCAATAGTCCCGGCAAAAAAGGCCGTAGCTCCCCCAACTACAGCAATAAAGGTAAGAATAGAAGGAGACAACTCAAATAAAGGAGAAAGGCGTACTATCAGAAAGACTCCAGCAGTTACCATTGTGGCTGCATGGATAAGAGCTGAGACAGGTGTCGGTCCTTCCATGGCATCTGCTAGCCATGTGTGGAAGCCTATTTGTGCAGATTTTCCCATAGCTCCAATGAATAAAAAAAAGCACGTCGCAGATATTGCAGGAACATCAAGACCGAAAAAAGAGAAAGAGGCCTCTTTTAAGAAAGGACCCATTTGGAAAATAACTTGAAAATTCAAGGTGTGAAAAAGATATAAAGCACTTCCTATACCTAAAATTAACCCAATATCTGCAACACGATTTACGAGAAATGCTTTTATAGCTGCGTTATTTGCAGCAGGTTTTGTATACCAAAATCCTATTAAGAGGTAGGAAGCGAGGCCGACACCTTCCCATCCAAAAAAAAGTTGCACAAAGTTAGAAGATGACACCAGGATAAGCATAAAGAAGGTAAACAGGCTTAAATAAGCCATGAAACGAGGTATACTAGTATCATGAGACATGTACCCAATAGAATATATGTGCACCATTGTGGAGATAAAGGTAACAGTGCAAAACATGACTGCTGTCAAAGTATCTACATAAAGACTCCAAGAAGCCTGAATAGATCCAACAGTTATCCAAGGGAAGAGAGGCACATATAAAAGAGGATGTGCTTTTTCAAATTTGAAGAAAAGAACAAGAGCACATAGGCAAGAAACGCCCATAAAACCTGAAGTAATAATCTGGCAAAATCTGTCTCTATGCGGTTTTTTTAAAATATTTCCTAAGGTGCTTGCAAGCAAGGCTCCCATAAGTGGAGCAAAAACAATGACAAGAATAAGAATTTCCATATACCAAGCCCTTTATAAGCTACTTAGATTTTTAGTTAAGGATTTATCCTTTAAGTTTTTCCATGGTGTGAACAGAAATATTTCCCGTATTGCGAAAGAAAACTATTAAAAGGGCCAAGCCTATGGCTGCTTCAGCTGCTGCTACTGTAAGAATAAAAAAAGTATATATTTGCCCACTAAAATCCTGCAAAAAAGCAGAAAAAGCAATAAAATTGAGATTTATAGCTAAAAGAAGTATCTCGAGAGCTATTAATAAAAGAAGAACGTTACGGCGATTTAGAAAAATACCTACCAATCCGATAGTAAATAAAAGAGCAGATAAGATAGCATAATGACTTATGCCGAC
>CAYUAL010000002.1:6732-27315 GCA_964442815.1 uncultured Alphaproteobacteria bacterium
AAGGCCTTCTCCAGAGTTTATTTTGCGAAGTTCAAGAGTATTTTGTTTGTGGCGGTAGAGTTGAGCTTCTTTATCTTGATAAAGGGTACCTTTGCGTTTGCGGTGTGTAAGGAGGATTGCTCCTATCATAGCTACTAATAAAATAGCTCCGGATAATTGGAAAAATATCCCGAAATTTGTATATAAAATTCTGCCAATCCCTCGAGCATTCGAAACATTTTCGAGAATCTCAAAGTTTACCATTGAAAACGCTTGAGGCAGAAAATGCCAGCCTCCAACAACGATACTTAACTCTGCTCCTAGAATGATGCCTAAAAAAAGTCCCATTCCTTTAAATTGGTTTGTTAGGGGAAGGTATCTTTCTTTTTCGGTATTAAGCATCATAACAACAAAAAGAAACAAGACAGCAACAGCTCCAACATAAACAATAACAAGTATCATCGCTAGGAGTTCTGCACCTAAAAGTAGAAAAAGACCAGCAGCATTAAAAAAAGCAAAAATAAGAAGTAGTACTGAATGGATGGGATTTTTTAAGATAAGAAGAATGCTACAAGAGAGAAGGAGAGCTCCTCCAAACGTATAAAAGAATAAAGTATATAAAAAATTCTCTATCATTTTGGCACATTTTCTCAAAATGTACTTAATTTTCTAAGAAAAAACCAGAGATTCTTAGTTTTTAAGGGGGCAGTATAAATCTAAAAAGTAAATTGTGCTATTTACGTCCAAACGAAAGAGAAAAAGTAAAAGGTTCAATAACGCTTCCTAAGATTAAAGATCCAGAAATGGAGGCCGTTAAAGTTTGCGTGTTTCTAGCAAAAGAAATAATTTTTACTTTCACATCTTTAAGACGCGGCTCATAATAGGTGATTGTTTGTTGAATGAGTTCTTCATAAAAGGGCCAAGAGCTTTGATTTGTAGGGTCAACATTAGAAAAATCGGGTAACCCATATAGTTCCGGATAGCCCTGAGCTTCTGGGGTTTGCATTATAAGCTGGTATTTTTCTATGGGGATAGGAATAGATGTATTTAGCAAATTTTGAAGCTCTTCTATAATAGAAGCTTTGGTGTCTTCTTTAGAAAGAACGCGTAGTGGTGGGCTTTCTTCTTGTATTTGAGGATTCGCATCTGTTAGACGAAGGAAAAGAGGGCAAGCAGTTCCATCTTTTAGCCAACGTCCCGTAATACTTTTTATAGATGGAAGATTTGACATAATTCCCCTAATTTTTTAAGGAGTTATAAAGAATAAAATTAGAGTCTATAGAATAAAAACAAAAAATGGTCGGAGCGGCGGGATTTGAACCCACGACCCTCACACCCCCAGCGTGATGCGCTACCAGGCTGCGCTACGCTCCGACGCCCACAAAAGTCCTTATTGTTATTATTAATTTACGGAATAACAAGAATAACATATTGATGCAAGAGTATTTCTTTTAATTACAAGAAGAAAACATAAGCTATTATTGCAAGAAGTGGCAGAAGCAACACACTAGAAATAGCTATGTATACAAAGAAACTAGGCATTTTTATTCTTTTTTCTTCTGCTAAAACTTTTACCATAAAATTTGGGGCATTTCCAATATAGGTAAGAGCGCCCATAAAAACAGACCCACAAGAAATAGCAAGTAAAGTCTTGGGGTAATAATGCACTAAATCATGTGCATCTCCACCGGCCGTTTGAAAGAAAACAAGATAAGTAGGGGCATTGTCTAGAAAAGCAGAAAATAAACCACTAATCCAAAAATAGTAAAAAGGAATAGATTCTCCTTGGGTAGTGGACAGAGCGTTAATGATAAAGTTTAAAGCGCCTTCTTCTTTTGCTTCTAAGATGGATAAAACAGGTATTATGGTTATAAATATGGCAAAAAAGATTTTAGCAACTTCTTGAAAAGGCTTCCATGAAAACTGATTCGCTTCATAGCATTTCTTTGGAGTAAGGAGAAAGGAGAGACATCCTAGAACGATAAAACTAAAATCTCTTGTAAGATCGGACAAAAGGAGAGGAATTTCAAAAATCACAAGAGTGGAAGAAGAGACGCTCCAAAGAGAGGTCCAGAACAAAACTCCTATTAAACAGATGAGAAGAAGAAAGTTTATTTTACCTTCAATTTCAAAAGTAAATCGTTCGTAACCTTGAGGTTTGTGAGATGGGGACTCTTTGCAGTAGAGATACGAATCAATGCCATAAAAAAGTAAAAGGAGGGGAACTGCCATCCCTAAAAAAAGGGGCAACATATGCATAAGAGGCCACGTGAAAGGGACGCCTTGGAGATACCCTAGAAAAAGAGGAGGATCTCCCAGAGGAGTGAGAGAGCCACCTATATTTCCTACTAAAAATATTAAGAAGAGAAGTAGATGCGTACGGTAAAGACGCCCTTCATTAGCTTGGAGAAGAGGACGGGCTAAAAGAATGCAGGAGCCTGTCGTTCCAATAAAATTAGCAAGAATAGTTCCTGCTAGAAGAAGCAAAGTATTTTTGATGGGGTTACCCTTGAATCTAGCTTTTATCCACAGCCCTCCCGAAAGTATGAATAGGGTCCCTAATAAAAGAATAAAAGGTACATAATGAAGGAGTAGAGAATGTAACAAAGTGAGAGATACATTTTTTTTATCAAAATAAGTTAGATAGAAAATAAGGAGTAAGACAGCCCAGCTATTTACAATTTTTCCATAATGGTGATTCCAAACTCTTGGAATAAGCAAAGGACAAAAAGCTATGGAGAACAAAACACCTATAAATGGAACTCCCCACCATAGATTGAGAATGTGGCCCGGAATCATGATAATCCTCTAGTGTTTTTGTAAGTGGTGTAGTTTATCTAGAAAACTTTGTAGTATAATAGCAGCAGCAACTTTATCCTTAAGAGGATCTCTTTTAAAGCGAGAAAGATTGGCCTCTAAAAGAGAACTTTCTGCAGCAAAAGTAGAAAGGCGTTCGTCCCAAAGAAGAGTAGGAAGAGGAATCTCTTTCATTAAATTATAAACAAAATGACGTACAGATTGGGCAGACTTTCCTTGAGTACCATTCATATGAAGAGGTAATCCAATAATAATTCCTACAATGGAAAGATCTTTAATCTTTTTTTTAAGAGATTCTAAAACAGAGATGAAAGTAATACGTTGTATGGTTTCTAGGGGATTAGCAATGGTCCAGGTGCCATCTGATATGGAAACTCCTATGCGTTTCTTACCGACGTCTAACCCCATTAGTGGACCTTTTTGAGGGTTGGAAGAAAGAATTTCCTGAATAAAAGTATCTTCTGTGTAAAGAGGCATTTTTTTTTAAAGAAAGGGTAGCTTTGGAAGCGTAAAGTTTTTATAAAAAGAAAAGGAATAACTTTTTTGTGGCATTAAATGATTCCTTCATGATGGCTCCTTTTTCGTTGGAAGAATTTCTTTTTACACCTTTATCTTCTTTACCAGGGTTTACTCCTAAAACGAAGTCTCTTTTAATAGACTTAGTAGGAGATAAAGTGATGGATCTTTTATATCATTTTCCTACTAAGACTATTACACGAAAATATTTTTCTTCTCTTTATGACTTAATAAAATTTGCGCCTTCTTTGGAAGATATGGGATATGTCACGGTTATTGGCAAGATTTTGGCACCTCCTTATCGTACCAGATGGAAAGGGCCTGTTCGTATTCCTTTTGGAGACGAGACAGGCATGATAGATCTTATATTTTTTTCTTCTCCTCTTCCTTATCTTCAGAAAAGATTTACCCCTGGAACATCCTTACTTGTTAGTGGGAAAGGTCTTATCTACAAAGGAAAGATACATATTTCCCATCCAGATAAAGTGGGTAGTCCGGAAGATCTCTCTAAATGGAACAATATAGAACCAGTATATCCTCTTAAAATGGGGGTCTCTAATTGGATGATTCAAAAAGTAATCAAGGAAATTTTGTTAAAAATCCCCGAAATTCCTGAATGGTTAGATCCAGCATATATACAATTACAAGATTGGCCTTCATGGAAAAGGGCTCTTCATATAATGCATTATCATGAAAGTGTCTCTACAGAAGTATATGAAAAAGCCCATACGCGTCTTGCTTATGATGAGATTCTCGCGCAGCAACTAAGTTTTCAGCTTTTAAGGAAACATCACAGTAAAAAAAAGGGAAGATCTTTTGAAAAGAATACTTCTTTTCAGATAGAAGTAGAAAGGCTGCTCCCATTTGCTTTGACGGACGCTCAGAAAAAAGTGATACAAGAAATTTCTAATGATATGGCGAGTGAAAACCGCATGATTCGCCTCTTACAAGGAGATGTAGGAAGTGGGAAAACGATCGTAGCCTTCCTAAGTCTTCTTCAATCTATAAAAACAGGTGCCCAAGCAGCTTTTCTGGTGCCTACAGAGACTTTAAGCTATCAACATTATGAAAAGCTTTTGCCATATGCTGAGAAACTGGGCGTTTCTATGGCTCTTCTTACAGGGAGCACTAAAAAGAAAGAAAGAGAGGTGCTTCTTTCCAAAATTAAAGAAGGATCTACATCTTTGGTAGTGGGTACTCATGCTCTTTTAGAAGAGAACGTAACATTTAAAGACCTAGGTTTTATTGTTATTGATGAGCAGCACCGTTTTGGGGTGGCTCAACGATTATCTCTTTTAGAAAAAGGCAGACAAGCAGATATGCTTGTCATGACAGCTACCCCTATTCCTCGTACCCTTCAATTAACACTATATGGAGATATGGAGGTTTCTTTTTTGTCCGAAAAACCTCAGAATAGAAAGCCCATTATCACCCGTGTACTATCTTTAAGTCGCGTAGAAGAGGTTATGGAAGCTTTAAAACGTCCTTTGGAGCTTAATCAAAAAGTATATTGGGTTTGTCCTCTAATCGAAGAATCAGAGATCCTTGATTTGACGGCAGCTGAAAAGCGTTTTTCTATTTTAAAAGAAATGTTTAAGGAGCGTGTGCGGCTTTTACATGGTCGTCTTAAAAATGAAGAAAAACAAGAGATAATACGTTCTTTTAGAGAAGGAAGCGCAGATATACTTGTTTCGACGACTGTTATTGAGGTGGGCATGGATGTGCCAGAAGCTACCCTTATGGTAATTGAGCATGCAGAACGATTTGGTTTGGCTCAATTGCATCAGTTGAGAGGGCGTGTAGGAAGAAGCGATCTTGCCTCTTCTTGTCTTTTATTATATGGAGAGCCTTTAAGTATTATGGCTCGAAATCGACTTCAAGCTCTTAAGAATACCGACGATGGCTTTCTTTTAGCAGAGGAAGATCTTAAAATCCGAGGAGGAGGTACTTTATTGGGTACAACTCAGAGTGGCAAAAATACTTTCAAAATAGCGGATTTATTCATGCATTCTTCTCTATTTAAAGGTGCGCAAAAGGAAGCTAAATTCATTATGGAGAAAGATCCTTTTTTTCAACAAAAAAGAGCGCTCGCACTTAAGTACTTATTATCTCTTTTTTATGGGAAAAAAAGTAGCACATATCTTCTATCAGGTTAGGGAAGTCTATCTTAATAAAATAATCCTCTTTTATTTTAGGAATAATTTCTATATACACCAACCATATAGACATATGAGTTTTTAAAAATATGCCTTTTTATTTTTTTGCTATTAAGAAAAAAGCTTTTAAAGAGAAAGCATTGTTTCTTGCGAGATGGATGAAAAATCCTTTTCGAATGGGTGCTGTTCTCCCTAGCTCTCGTGTTTTATGTAGGAAAATAAGCCAGTCTATACAAGCTCATCCAGATATGTATGTTGTGGAGCTTGGAGGGGGGACAGGCCAATTGACACATGAAATTTTAGAAACAGGTATCTCTTCTAAGAAATTATTTGTTATTGAGATTGATTCTATTTTAGTCGATCACTTAAAAGTGAAGTTTCCTCACGTGCAAGTTTGTCAAGGGAATGCAACGCGTATTGATGCCATTATACCCTCTTCTCTGCATGGTAAGGTAAGTACGATAATCTCAGGACTTCCCTTATTGAGTTTTTCTGAAGAATTACAGCGTAAAATCATAGAGGCAGCTTTTGCAGTTTTAGCTCCAGACGGTGAGTTTATACAGTTTACATATAGCCCTTTTTCTTCTTTCTCTTCTAAGCGTTATGGTCTTCAGAAAAGAAGGGCTGGTTTTGTTTTTCGCAATATACCTCCTGCAACTATTTGGGCATATAAGAAGAAGAAAGAAGAATTATGAAAAAACAAAAAAGCAAGAAAGAAAGCTTTGCTTTACAAAGTCAGGAAATAGCTTCTACGACAAAGTTTTTTCATTGGATAATTGCTTTCCTTGTTATGATGCTCCTTATAGTGGGATTTTCTTTTAGCTGGGAACAAGAAAGTCCTGTAAAAACAATCTTATATTCAATCCATAAATCTGTAGGGATTTTAGTATTTATCTTAATGATAGGCCGGTTTTTTTATAGATTAAAATATCCTTTTCCTGCTTTACCAAAAGCAACTTCTCTTTTTAGAAAGATCCTTGCACGTAGTATAGAAGGGTTTTTATATATTTTATTATTTATTCAACCGTTGATTGGGTGGGCTATGAACTCGGCCGCAGGTTATACGGTTTCTTTTTTTAATCTTTTTAAGTTACCTTCTTTATGTGGCAAGTCTTTATCTTATGCTATTTTTTTCCAAGAGGTTCATAGCATCATAGGGTTTCTTCTTGTTTTCCTTATTGGATTGCATGTAATGGGAGCTTTGCATCATCATTTTATATGCAAAGATTCTGTCTTACGAAGAATGCTTCCCAAAATATCTTCTCATTTTTAAAAACTATTAAAGATTATGTATAAAGCTTTTTTTTCTAAGGCATCTTATTTTAGTTGGGTAATGTGGTTGTTAGGAGCCACCTTTTTTGCGTATCAATTTGTAATGAGGCTCTTTCCTGGTTTGGTTGTAGAGCAAATTATTCATAAATTTCAAATTGATGCTACATCTTTTGGTATTTTTTCTTCTGCATACTATTATGGTTATGCAGGTATGCAGATACCCGTCGCTCTTTTATTAGACCGTTATGGACCTCGAGTCGTTATTTCGATTTGTGCATGTATTTGTGCTGTTGCAACGTATGTTTTTGCTTATTCAGATTCATGGAGTCTTATTTTAGGAAGTCGTTTTTTTATAGGGGCTGCTTCTGCTGCGGGTTTTTTGGGAACTTCAAAAATCATTTCAATATGGTTTGATCGAGCTATATATGGTCGGATGATAGGATTTTCTTTTAGTTATGGATTACTTGGTGCTTTGTATAGTGGGGGGCCCTTAAGTTATTTAATTGCTCATTTTGGATGGCAGCATGCTGCTTTTCTAGTGTTTAGCCTAGGAGCGGTTTTAGCAGGGACAATCGCTTTATGTGTTCGTTCACCACAAAAAGCGGAAGAAGAAAAGATATCAGAAGAAAAATTCTCTCTCCTTTTTGGCATTAAAGAAATATTCCGAAATTATCGTATCTTAATTCTGGGGATTGCAAGCTTTCTCATGGTAGGAACGTTGGAAGGTTTTGCAGATATTTGGGGCGTAACATACTTAATGAAGGCATATGCTATCTCTAAGCCAGAAGCAGCTTTTGCAACTTCTCTTATTTTTGCAGGAATGATTTTTGGTAGCCCTTTCCTTGCTTTTTTATCTGAGAAATGGAAAGCTTATTATGAACTAACGGCTTTATGTGGCATTTTTCTTAGTATTATTTTGAGCGCCTTGTTTCTTTTTTATGATGCTTTTTCATATCCGGTTGTATGCATTCTATTATTTTTAGCTGGTATTTTTTGTTGTTATCAGGTTCTTATTTTTGCTATTGGGAATCAGATAGTTTCTATTGGCTTAATAGGAATTACGGTAGCATTTTTAAATTGTATTAATATGCTAGGAGGGTCTTTTTTTCATACCTTAATTGGAGGGCTTTTAGATTGTTTTTGGGATGGGATAACAGAAGAGACTGTTCGAGTATATTGTCATTTGACATATACAAAAGCCTTATGGTCTATTCCTTTAGCGTCGTTTTTTGGGGGGCTCCTTATTTTATTTATAAGACCTCGTTCTAGTATTTAATCTTTAAGAAGAAATAATTTTTTAGCCCATTCTAGTAATTCTGGTTCTTGCATTTTTGATTTTTTTTGAATCAGGATTGTTTTGTATGGAGTAGTAGCTCCATGGAGAATGGTTATGTCTTTTATAGGGATGTTCCATTCTTGGGCAAGAAGTTTGATAAGAGACTTGTTAGCTAGATTTTTTTCAGGAGGTGCCTGGAGAGATACTTTTAAAAAGCCTTTTGTAGAAGACTCTGCAACGTATTCTTTTATATTTGTTTGTTTTGAGCTGGCATTTACTTTTATATATATGAGAAGGCCTTTGGGGTTGTTTATAAAAAACATAGAAACCTTAGATTAAAAAATAATAGATTCTTGATAGGAAATATAAATAAAATTGCTGACAAAATATAGTCATTTACCGTACAAATAAAAATGATTTTTATGCTAGTAAGGATAAGTAGGTGCTCATACATTCTTCTCATTTTATTGACTATAATTTAAATCGTAAAACGATGGTGGATACGCAATTGCGTCCTAATGGTATTCATGAAGATGTAATTTTAAAAGCTTTTCTTTCAATTCCTCGAGAGAAATTTTTACCGGCTCATTTGGTTAGTCTCGCTTATTCAGATGGTCTTTTACATTTAGATAAGGAAAATATATTATTACCTCCTTTATTTTTGGGATGCTTTTTGAAAGCGTTAAAAATTGGAGAATTAGATTCTGTATTAGTGATAGGAGATAGAACGGGGTATACTTCTGCTCTTTTTTCTATGTTAGCAGGAGGGGTTGTTCTTTTGCTTCCCTCTACCTTGCCTATGCAAGAGCAAATGGAAATACAAGAGAATTTAGCAGTTTATGCCCTCAATCCGGTGATTGTTAAAACAGGGGATCTCAAAAAAGGCTTTTTAACACATGCCCCTTATAATTATATTTTTGTAGATGGGGGGGCTATTCCATCCATACCTTCCTCTTATATAGCGCAGGTGGAAGATTATGGGAAAGTGGCTGCTTTTATCGGACAGGAATCTTACATAGCGCAAGCAAAGATTTCTAAAAAAGTGCAAGATGAAGTTTATTCAGAGATTTTATTTGAAACCTCTTTACCTTTATCACCTGTATTTCAAGAAGCTTCTTCGTTTTCTTTTTAAGGGGTATTGTATTTATGGACTACATAATAACCCCTGCTGTTTTAAGAGAACTCCAAGAAACAGATAAAAACTTCATTATTTTAGATGTGAGAGAACCCTGGGAGCTTGAAAAAGCTTGTTTTTCTGGCGCTCTCAATATTTCGCTTGGACAACTAAAGGAAAAGATGGCAGATATACCAAAGACTGACTTAATCATTACAGTTTGTCATCATGGGATACGTAGTTTAAAAGCAGCTCATTTTCTTATGGAGTGTGGGAAAAAAGCAAAAAGTTTGAAAGGAGGGATAGATGCATATGCTCGAGAGATTGACCCATCTATTCCTCTCTATTAAAAAGTAAAAAGGAAGAGCTCTTAAAAAAGGTAAGGAGAAAAAAGTGCGGCATATATTTAGAGGACTTGTATCTTTAGGGGCTTTATTAGTAAGCGCAGAAACTTATGCTGAGACTTTAACAGAGGCACTTACCCAAGCATATCAAACAAATCCTACACTTGCTGCGGCCGTGGCACAACTAAAGAGTACAGATGAAACAGCAGCTCAGGCTACAGCGGCGTGGCTACCTACAGTTAATGTTCAAGGGTCTTTAGGCCAAGACTTTGTAAGCTCTAAAAATAAGGCAAGTCCTGAAGTTTTTGCCCGTAAGCAACCTAATTCGGCGGCCTTAGTAGTTAACCAAAATATCTACCAAGGGGGGGCGACAACTGCAAATCAAAAACAGGTTCAGGCTAATATTAAAGCAGCAGAAGCGTCTTTTCGCCAGGCAGAGCAAAAAGTTCTTTTAGATTCTATTAGTGCATATCTTTCTGTATTGAACGCTCAAGCTACTTTACGTTTAAGTCAAAAGAATGAAGAATTGCTTAAGCATATGTTGAAGCAAATAAAAGCTCGATTTGAGTTAGGAGATGTTACACTTACAGACGTAGCTCAAGTAGAAGCAAGGTTAGCAGAGGCAACAGCCCAACGTATACAGGCAGAAGGGACTTTAGAAACTTCTCGGGCACAGTATGAACAGGCTATAGGAACTTTGCCAGGAGAATTGCTATTTCCTGAAAAGCCTATTTCTGTACCGAAGACAATGAAAGAAGCGCTAGATACTGCGTTGGCCCAGAGCCCGGATCTTATGAATGCATTATTTGCAGAAAGAGCAGCGCAAGAAGCTGTTGATGTTCAAAAAGCAGGTTTGCTTCCTAAAGTTGATTTTGGAGTTACTTTGGAAAGAGATGAAGAACGCATGTATGCTAAAAGCAGGTCTTATACTGGATCTGCTAAAGTTTCTTTAACTCTTCCGTTAGATTTATCTGGAGGTGTACAGTCTACTATACGACAATCACGCCAAACGGCTGTACAAAAACGCTTAGAAAGCCGAGCAGTGCGTAATTCGCTAGAGGCTTCTGTTACGCAAGCTTTTGAAACATTAAAAGTTGCAGAAGCTCAAGTAAAGCAGTTCGAAGCTCAAGTTGCTTCAACAGCTCTTGCCTTAAAAGGAGTTCGATTGGAAGAAAGTGTCGGACAACGGACAGTCTTAGATATTTTGAATGCCGAGAGAGAAAACTATGATGCAGAAAAGTCTTTGGTAAATGCACGTGTTCAATATTTACTAGCGCATTACCAACTTTTATCTGCTGTTGGGGAACTCAGAGTAGCAAAACTAGAGCTGCCAATACAAGCATATAATCCTGAGACATATTTAGAAAAAGCTGAGCAAGCACCCTATGGAACTTCTGTTACTCCTGAAGGCGACAATAATGACGTGGCTTCTGCAGAAGAAGAAGAGGCACAAGGCTAAACAGACTCAACAGACTCAAGAAGAGAGCTTTCTATTCTTTCCCTTGTAATTTCGCAAAGTCCAGTTTGACTAAAATTGGAAATTTTTGAAGAAATAGGATCTAAAGCCGCGTATTTTTTTAAAAATTGATGGAAAGAGAGGGAGTCTTCTTTTTGAGGAAAAGGAAGAAAATCTATTATAATTTTTCCACTTAAATTACGGAGGCGTATAGTATGAAAGAGTGTCTTAGCGGCCTCTTCATTAAGCGTTTTAGGTGAGAGTGCGCTTAAGATTCCTTCTCTTCCTTGGCTATTAATATCAACAGCCCAAAATCCTTCTGTTTTTTCTATGGTAAGATTTCCTCCTGATGGAAGCGGAACAAAAGGAGATAAAGCTTCTTCCCATTTCTCTTCTAAAGAAAAAGATTCAAAAAGAGATTCCTTAAGAGGATTATTGAGTTTAAACTCTACCATACAGGGGAGCTGATATTTTTGTACAAACCCTTTAGTATCTTCATAGAGAGATTTATCATCAACGATGATTGTAGAAAGAGAAAATCCTACCTCTTCGAGTTTTTGAAAAAGGGAAGAGGGTGCTTCATATAAACATGTTCCTAAAGGTCCCTTTTTTCTTTTATCTAAGCAAGTTTGGGCGTCTTTTTTTATGGCTTTTAAATGGTCTTGGAGAGATTGAAATGTAGCTTGTGTGCATAAAGGACGTAAAATTAAACCCTCTTGGGGGGATAAAAGAGACTTTAGAGTAGAAAGGAAAGGTTCTATTTTTCTTTTTTCTAAACGTTTCGAATAAAAAACACCTGCTGTCTGGGGAAAATAGATAAAATAGGGGCAAGAAAAACGCAGCTCCGGCGTAATTTTGGGTCCTTTAACCTTAAGAAAAGAATGTGTTTTAATGGAGGGGGGTGGGGCAGAACGAATTTGAACCAAAGAGAATTGACCGATTTGGAACTTTTTAGCTTGTGTAGGAGTTGTGGAGAAAAGGCCAGCTTGGACATAGTGGGGAGACAAATCAAAGAATACCATACCAAAAGCGGGTTTCACATCTAAAACACGAGCATTATAAATAGCATTTCTTTGTGTTGGATGATCTGTACCGAACTCTATAGGCAGTTTATTTTCATCTAAGAGTGCATATCGTGTCCGCGTCTTGTCTTTTGAAATAAGAAGAGTATGATGCATTATCCTAAATACCATTTTTTACATATCCTTTCATGCGGCTTGTTCTTTTTCAACCTGAAATTCCAGAAAATGCAGGAACACTCCTTCGATTAAGTGCCTGCTTAGGAATAGAAGTGGATATGATAGAACCTTTTGGCTTTTTATTTTCAGAAAGAAGACTAAAGCGAGCAGGGATGGATTATATCCAAGAAGTATCTCTCACGCAGCATAACTCATGGAATTGCTATACTACATCTGTTCAACGACAAAAGGGGCGCCTTATTTTACTTAGCTCAGAGGGTAGTATACCTTATTACGATTTTGCCTTTCAGCCTACAGATGCTCTTATGGTAGGCAGAGAAAGTACAGGTGTATCCCAAGAGGTAAAAGATTCTTGTGATGCTGTTGTTTCTATTCCTATGCGATCCTGTATGAGATCTTTAAATGTTGCTGTGGCAGCTTCTATGGTTTTAGGGGAAGCTCTTCGTCAAACACACCAATTTCCTAAAGAAGAGAGATGATAAAAGATGGATTCAATTACAGAGAAAAAAAATAGAGCAACAACTTGGTTTTCTTATCTAAGAGATATGATCTGTGAAAGCCTTGAAGCGATAGAAACTAAACAAAACGTTCCTAACTCAGAAATCCCCGCAGGACATTTTGTAAGAAAAAACTGGGAACGTCCTGGCGGAGGGGGGGGTACAATGTCTGTTATGGAGGGTAGAGTTTTCGAAAAAGTAGGCGTAAATGTTTCTACTGTTTTTGGAGAATTCTCAGAAGAGTTCTGCAAAGAGATACCAGGAGCTCAAGAAGATCCTAGATTTTGGGCAAGTGGGATTTCTTTTGTGGCGCATCCTCGTAATCCCCATGTTCCCATTGCCCATATGAATACAAGGATGATTATAACCAAGAATTGGTGGTTTGGAGGAGGAGGAGATTTAACCCCTGTTTTTGAAGCTAAACAAGATACTGAAGATTTCCATCAAGCTTTCAAAAAAGCTTGCGATACGTATTCACCCACGGCCTACAATAAATACAAGGAAGAATGTGATAGGTATTTTTACCTCACACATAGGCAAGAACCTCGAGGAGTGGGAGGAATCTTTTTTGATAATTTAAATTCTGGCAACTGGGAAAAAGATTTTGCATTTGTACAAGAAGTTGGGAAGGCCTTTGCTACTGTATATCCCATGATTGTACAACGGAACTGTATGAAATCTTGGACGCAAGAGGATAAAGAGGCTCAACTTCAAAAAAGAGCACGATATGTGGAGTTTAACCTTATTTATGACAGAGGAACCCAGTTTGGGTTAAAAACAGGGGCAAATATAGAAGCATTATTCATGTCTTTGCCTCCTTTAACAGGTTGGCCGTTATCTAAGTAAATTTTCTAAGAAAGCAATACACCTTTCTTTTGAGGCGGTGCAATCTGTACTTAGCCAGAAGTCTTTTACCTTTTTTAGAAGTATTCCCAAAGTAGGAGAAGGGGCAATCCCTATAGATGTCAGGTCTTCGCCTGAAAGTGGAAGTATAAGATCAGGAAATGTCTCTTCAGCTTTTTTTATCAGGGTAAATAGTTCTTTCTTGGTAGGAGGATATGCAGATAAATGGGCTTTTAACCAAAGATAATCCTTGTATAGATCTAATCCAAAGAAAACAAGATCCTTTCTAGAAAAAGATAAAGGAGCACTATCTAAGAGATTCTTCTTCTGAGCTAAGAGAGCGAAAAGTTCTTTTTGTTGTTTTTTAGACAAGCTTAATCTCCTCAGATCAGAAAGATTTATTGTTTCTGCTTCCGGTAATAAAAGCACACAAAATCGAAGAAAAGCTTGTTTCTTAGAAAGCGCATCACCCCCTTTAATATCCTCAAATAATATCTCTCTACCTAGAAATCTTTTAAAAGCAGGAGATAGAGATATTTTAGGGCATATAAATGAGAAAATATCTATAGACTCCATGGCTTTTAAAGTTTCTAAAACAAAGGGAGCCTGAAGTAGTTTAAAAAACTCTTGGTGAATACGCTCTTTAGAAAGAATAGAAAGCTTTGAAGCAAAGTGATGCAGAACTTCCAAAAGAGAAGGATCGATAGGTTGCTTTGCATAAAAAGCAAAAAAGCGAAAAAAGCGCAAAATTCTTAAATAGTCTTCTTGGATACGTTTTGCGGGGTCACCTACGAAACGGAGGATGCCTTTTTGAAGGTCTTCTATGCCTCCTACGTAATCATATAGTTGGCCTGTCCAATCACAAAAAAGAGCATTCATAGTAAAATCTCGGCGCTGGGCATCTTCTTCCCAAGAGTCCGTAAAGACTACTTTAGCATGCCTTCCTGTTGTTAAAATATCTTCTCGAAGGGTTGTAATTTCAATGGAGCCATCCTTAAAAAGAGCTGTAACAGTACCATGAGAAAGACCTGGAGAAATATGGGAAATATTATGTTTTTCTAAAAGCTCTATTACTTTTTCTGGTGGTAAGATAGTGGCACAGTCTATGTCTACTGCAAGTTTTCCTAAAATCCAATTACGAACACAGCCCCCCGCAAAGCGGATAATGGAGGAACTTGCCTCTAAAGAACCCGAGAGAATCAAAAATACTTTTTCAATACTTTTATTCTCTTTCCATAAAGATTGAGGAAGCTGCATAGCTATTAATCTTTAAAATGTAAAATACCTTCACGCAGGTAGGAATATCCGGTAATTAACGTTAGAAGAGCTGCTATCCACAGTAAAAATAAACCTATCACTTCAAAGGTAATAAAAGATAAAAAGGGAATATTTCCTAGGAGCAAAGAGATCAGAGCAAGCATTTGAATGCCTGTTTTCCATTTAGCAAGATTGCTTACAGGGAGGCGGATATTTAAACTGGAAAGGAATTCTCTTAGTCCTGATACGAGAATTTCTCGACATAAAATAATAACTGCCGGAAGAAGACTTAATCCGGAGATGCGATTTACTCCTACTAACATTAGAAGAGTTGCTGCAATAAGAAGTTTATCAGCGATAGGATCTAGGAAACGCCCCAAATTAGATATTTCTCCTCTTATACGAGCAATATACCCATCTAAAAAATCCGTAAAACAAGCTAAAGCAAAAAAAGCTGCTTTAATGAGATCATACTTCTCTCCTTCTTTATAAAAAAGTAAGACAAGAATAGGAATAACAGCGATGCGGAACAGCGTTATAAGATTAGGAAGAGTCATGGTGGCCTTTTTCTTTTTTTAGCGTGTTTTTATTGTTCGTGGAAGTAGAAATAAATCTCTTGTGCAAGTTTTGGAGAAATACCGGTTACTTTCTTGAGATCCATAAACCCAGCTTCTTGTATAGCTTGAACGGATCCAAAATGATGGAGCAACGCTTTTTTACGTTTTGGACCAATGTTGGGTATTGCATCTAGTTTCGATTGTGTGAGCGTTTTTGATCGCTTCATCCTATGCGTAGAAATGGCAAAGCGATGCGCTTCATCTCGAATTTTTTGTAGCAAGAAAAGGAGAGGGTCCTGTTTTGGTAGTTGGAAAGGTTCTTTATAAGGAAGATAAAACGTTTCTTCTCCAGCATTCCGATTAGGTCCTTTTGCAATAGCGGCTAAGGCAATATCTGTAATACCCAGCTCTTCAAACACCTCCATACCTACGGAAAGTTGACCTTTCCCTCCATCTAAAAGAACGAGGGAGGGTTTATTTTCAGGCGTGGTATGAATATTTTTAAAGCGCCGTAAAAGGACTTGACGCATCATTCCATAGTCATCTCCTTCCTTAATTATTCTTGAAGAGTAGGAATCTTTTATATGGAATTTACGATAAGCTTGTTTTACAAAGCCTGTTGGATCTACTACAATCATAGCCCCGTAAGGGTCTTTTCCTTGAAGATGGCTATTGTCATAGACTTCAATACGTTCAATAGGATTTGTAGCCTCTAAAATAACTTGAAGTTTTTGAAAAAGAAACACATTTTGCATTTTTTCAGTTAGATGGCGGGAAAGAGCTAATTCAGCATTTTTTAAGGCTTGAGAAACGAGTTCTTTTTTTGGGCCAAGCTTTGGAATGACGATACTTACTTTTTTCCCTTTAAGGGAGGTTAAGGCCTCTTCTACTATTTTTTTATGATGAGGAGGATGATTTAAAAGGATTAAAGAAGGCACTTCATGCGCTATATAAAACTGCATAAGAAAGGCTTCTATAATTTCATCCACAGTTTGTTGGTCATCTTTTTTAAAAAAATAAGGTTTATTTCCAAGATTATTTCCTTGTTTATATAAGAAAAACTGGAGACAGATTTCTCCAGAATCTTCTGCAACAGCAATCACATCTGTCCTATCTAAAGACAGACCAGCTACTCGTTGGGAAGATTGAATCTGTGTCAGGATGCGAAGACGGTCTCGATATCTTGCAGCTTCTTCATAATGAAGAGACGTACTAGCTTCTTGCATTTTTTTAGAAAGCTGTTTCTGAAGAGACGCTGTTTTACCAGAGAGAAAATTATCTGCTTCTTGGACAAGCATTTTGTATTCTTCTTGATTGATTTTCCCAACACAGGGGGCAGAACATCTTTTAATATGGTATAAAAGGCAAGGCCTTGTCCTATGAGAAAAAACGATATCAGAGCAAGAACGAAGTAAGAAGCCTTTTTGAAGAAGAGGAAGTGTTTCATATACACTTTGGGCAGAAGCAAAAGGACCAAAATAAAGGCCTGGTCTTTTTTTCTCTCCCCGGTAAGGTAGAATTTGAGGATAAGGATGGTCTTGTGCAATGAGAATATAAGGAAAAGATTTATCATCCCGTAATAATACATTAAAAGGGGGGCGGAATTTTTTAATGAGATTTGCTTCTAAAAGCAAAGCCTCAACCTCTGTATGTGTATGAATAACCTCTAGGCTAGCTGTTTGGGCGATCATTCTTTTGAGGCGTGTCGGTAATTTATGAACATGGGTATAACTTGAAACACGACTATATAAGTTCTTAGCTTTGCCAACATATAAGACCTCCTCTTTTACACTTATCATACGATATACACCGGGAGTTTTGGGCAAAAGCTTAATAAAAGCTCGAATAACATTGATTCCTTTTTGAAGGGAGGTAGGAAGAGGATCTAAAGACATTTTATGTAACTTGCTTCTAAAGTTTAAACAAAGGTAAAAGGAAACAACTTAAAAATGTCCATATTTTATTTTTATATTGATTTTTCATTTAAAAACCTTTAATAGCTGGCCTAGTAATTATTATATACAAGGAACTTTTGTTATGGAAAATATTCAAAAATCTGATCTTATTATGCTTATGACTGATATTGTATCATCATATGTATCTTCTCATACTGTATCTCAAGAAGAAATTCCTGCTTTTATGGATACAGTTTACACGACACTCGTAAAACTATATAAAAAATGTCCTGATTCTATTATCGCTAAGGATACGCTTGTTCCTGCAGTTCCTGTTGAGAAATCAGTAATGCCTGATTATATAGTTTGTTTAGAAGATGGCAAAAAACTTCAAATGCTAAAGCGTCATCTTATGAGCTCTTATAATATGACTTTTGAAGAGTATAAAGAGCGTTGGGATCTTCCTCAAGATTATCCTGCTGTTGCACCTAATTATTCTAAAAGGCGCAGTAGTCTTGCTAAAGAAAATGGACTTGGACGCAAGAGAGGAACAGTTCTTTCTAAAAAGAAAGCAGCTTAATCCTATAAAATAATGAAATACATTGAAAAGGAAGCTTTTCTAAAATTGGATAGCTTCCTTTTCTTGTCTTTTAGAAGGAGGTTTTTTAGGGTATATATTCTGAAAAAGTTATTTATATGAGCTTACCATCCTTTCGTAAGAATACCTCTTCTCCTCTTTCTTTAACTTTGGGAAATCTTGAAGTGCGTCTTGCCCGAAGTGAAGAAGATATACGCGCCGCTCAACATTTACGATATCAAATTTTTTATGAAGAAATGGGAGCAAAGCCAACAACTAAAGTACTTGAGACGAAATACGATCAAGATGAATTTGATGCTTTTTGTGATCATTTGTTAGTAATTGATCGTACTCTTGAGAAAGGGCAACAAGTTGTAGGCACTTACAGACTTCTGCGTCGATCAATGGCAGATAAAATAGGTAAATTTTATACAGCAAGCGAGTATGATATATCCTCTCTTCTTGTTTTCCCGGGAGAAATCTTAGAGTTAGGAAGATCGTGCGTGAAGTGCTCTTATCGAACACGCCCTACAATGCAGCTTTTATGGAAAGGGATTGGGGCATATGCGACATTGTATGGAATTGACCTTATGTTTGGTTGTGCTAGTTTTCCGGGAACTGATATAGAAGCTCTAAAAAAGCCTTTAACTTATCTTCATACTCACCACTTAAGGAAATTCGCCCCGTAGCATTACCTCATAAAAAAGGAAGTTTTACGCTGGAAGAGATGGCAGATATTCCTCAAAATTTACAAGAGGGACTCGCATTATTACCACCTCTTATTAAAGGATATATGAGAGTAGGAGGTTTTATTGGAGACGGGGCTGTAATAGATGCGGATTTTAATACAACAGATGTATGTATAGTTTTACAAATGACACGTGTAGTTGGAAGATACGATAAGAAATTTAGACAAAATCATCGGTCTGAAAAGATTGTTGAGAAGAATACTTCTCTAAAGCAATAAGTAAGAAATTTTATGTTAAAACGAATAGGACACATAGGTCTCTTTTTTGTAGTTGCGTGCCTAGGTTTGTGCATACAAAGTGTGATGGCGGTACTCCCTATTTTACATCCTGTACGTCGTACTATAACACGTTTTATTTTAAAAAATTGTTTAAGATCTTTAGGAGCAAAAGTACATCTTAAAGGCCATATATCTTCCCAAAAACCTATTTTTTTTGTTTCTAATCATATTTCTTACCTCGATATTTTAGTTCTTGGATCGGTTTTGGATGCGGCTTTTGTATCAAAGGCTGCAGTGGCAAAATGGCCGTTATTCGGTGTATATGCTAAGCTTCAGGGTGCTATCTTTATTGATAGGTCTAAGGCCTCGCTTTTATCACAACAACAGGCTATTCGGGAAAGACTAAAGCAAGGAGGAAATCTTATTCTTTTTGCGGAAGGAACAACGCATACGGGAATACATATTCTTCCTTTTAAAAGTTCTCTTTTTCAAGTTTTAGAGACAGAAGGTCTTTCTGCTGCCGTACAACCCATATCCATTGTATATAGTCATCAGCGAGGCATAACTTTAGGACGTTCAGAGCGACATCGTTTGTCTTGGACAGGAGATTTATCTCTCTTGCCTCATGTATGGATTCTT
Organism: uncultured Alphaproteobacteria bacterium; assembly: GCA_964442815.1. Lineage (GTDB taxonomy): Bacteria > Pseudomonadota > Alphaproteobacteria > 16-39-46 > 16-39-46 > CAYUAL01. The sequence goes on from CAYUAL010000002.1 coordinate 26,094, forward strand.
ACAGAATACCTTCCTTTAAAAGTAACAGTCGTTTGCCATGAGCCTATAAAAAGTCTTGCATTACTAGGAAGAAAACAGATAGCATTTGAGAGTCATAAAGCTGTAAGAAAAGGCTTACAAGATGCGTTTAGTGACAGATAAGAAAGGAAATATTTTTATTTATGAATAAGGCAAAAAAGCTTTTTATTAAGACCTATGGATGCCAGATGAATGTGTATGATTCTGAGCGTATTGCTGATTTGCTGGTTCCCCATGGATATACTTTAACAGATAAGCCAGAAGGAGCAGATGTTGCGATTTTAAATACTTGTCATATTAGAGAGAAAGCGACAGAGAAGGTTTTTTCTGATCTAGGAAGATTAAGGCCTTTTAAAGAAGACAAAAAGAAAAAAGCTGAGAAGGGAAACGAAAATAACACCATGATCTTAGCTGTGGCTGGGTGTACTGCCCAAGCAGAAGGCGCAGAGATTACAAGACGTGCACCTTATGTGGACTTGGTTATAGGCCCTCAGATGTATCATCGGTTGCCAGAATTTTTAGCACGACACCAAGATCAGAAAAAAGATAAGAAATCAGTTATAGAAACAGATTTCCCAGTAGAATCTAAGTTTGATTTTTTACCTGAGCAAAGGGAAATTTCTGCGAGCGCTACCGCCTTTCTTACTATTCAAGAGGGATGTGATAAGTTTTGTACTTTTTGCTGTGTTCCTTATACAAGAGGAATGGAGTTTTCTCGTCCTGTTAAAGCTATTATCCAAGAGGCTAAACATCTTGCAACCCTAGGAGCTAAAGAAATCACACTTCTTGGACAAAATGTAAATGCTTACCATGGAGAAGCTTTGACAGGTAAAGGAGAATGGGGATTAGGTAGGCTCATTAAAGAATTAGCTAATATCCCTGAACTGCAGCGGATACGATATACTACCTCACATCCTCGAGATGTTGATGAGGAGCTTATTGAAGCTCATAGAGATATACCCCAGCTTATGCCATTCCTACATTTGCCGGTACAGTCTGGGTCAGATCGTATTCTAAAAATGATGAATCGAGGTCATACACACGCTTTTTATAGAGAGATTATAGAGAAATTTCGTAAAGCACGTCCGGATATGGCTTTCTCCTCAGATTTCATTGTGGGATTTCCAGGTGAGTCGGATGAAGATTTTGCGGATACTTTAAATCTTGTTAACGATATAGATTATGCTCAAGCATTTTCTTTTGC
>CAYUAL010000003.1:0-18853 GCA_964442815.1 uncultured Alphaproteobacteria bacterium
TGGATTAGAAAATACGAAAATAAAAATAGAAAAAACGCACATCCTCACCCACGGCATTTGCGAAACAGATACACCTGGTATCTATGCTATTGGAGATGTAACCGGTGCACCCTGGTTGGCTCATAAAGGAAGCCATGAGGGTATTTTAGTTGCCGAAAAGATTGCTGGTCTTAAAGTTCACCCCTTAGATACTACAAAAATCCCTGGCTGTACGTATTCCCTCCCTCAGATTGCAAGTGTTGGGTTTAGTGAAGAGAAAGCAAAGAATTCAGGTTATACTCTCAAGGTAGGGCGTTTTCCCTTTTCTGCAAATGGGAAATCTCTTGCCAGCGGAGAAGCTGAAGGTCTTATCAAAACAATATTTGACGCCAAGACAGGCGAGCTTCTAGGTGCCCATCTTATTGGGCCTGAAGTCACTGAACTTATTCAAGGATTCGCACTTGCTCGGACTTTAGAAGCAACCGAAGCAGAAATTATGGAAACTATTTTTCCGCATCCTACTTTATCTGAAATGATGCATGAATCTGTTTTAGATGCTTTTGGACGTGTTATACACGCTTAGTTTTTTACTTTTATAAATTTTATGACTGCAAAACCCCATTGGATTCGCGTAAAAGCGCCACAATCGCCAACATATCATGCGACGCAAGATTTAATGCGCACGCTAAAACTTAATACAGTTTGCGAAGAAGCAGCTTGTCCTAATATTGGAGAATGCTGGGACAAAAAACATGCTACCTTCATGATTTTGGGGAGTGTTTGCACACGTGCTTGCGCTTTTTGTAATGTGAAAACAGGACGTCCTGACCAATTAGACCCTCATGAGCCTGAAAATGTTGCACATGCTGTGCAAACATTAGGATTAAATCATGTAGTTATTACCTCTGTTGATCGAGATGATTTAGAAGATGGGGGTGCAGACCATTTCGCCCAAGTTATTCAGGCAATTCGCCAAAATTCTCCTCATACAACCATCGAAATCCTAACACCAGATTTTTTACGAAAGGATATGGTTGTTGATAAGATTATACAAGCCCATCCTGACGTCTATAACCACAATTTAGAAACAGTTCCTCGCCTATACGCCTCTGTCCGACCTGGTGCGCGTTACTTTCATTCCTTAAATTTACTCTCTAAGGTAAAAGAAAAAGCCCCTTCTATTTTTACAAAGTCTGGACTCATGGTTGGATTGGGAGAAACACCCGAAGAAATTTACCAAGTAATGGATGACTTACGAGCAGCAAAAGTAGATTTTTTAACTATTGGACAATATCTTCAACCTACCCCTAAACATCATCCTGTACTACGTTATGTTGAACCGGAGGAGTTTGATGCCTATGCAAAAATGGCTAAAGGTAAAGGATTCTTGATGGTTTCTGCCTCTCCTCTTACCCGCTCTTCTTATCACGCAGGAGAAGATTTTCAACGGCTAAAAGAAGCCCGCCAAACTTATTTAAAATCTGCAGGGTGCTCCTCTTAAAATGCCTTCTTTTTCTACTAAGGAACTTTTTTATTATCCCACTTCGTTTCTATACGAGATCGTTACGGATGTTGCGCAATATCCTTCTTTTTTACCTTGGTGTCTCGGGGCGCAAATTCTAGAGAAAAACGATGATATGCTAATAGCAGATTTAACTGTAGGAGCCGGCCCTTTTAAAGATACCTTCCGTTCTCGAGTTTTATTAACACCTTTCTCAAAAGTAGAAGTACTGTATGAAAAAGGACCTCTAAAGCACCTTAGAAATATATGGGAATTTAATGAAGTTGCAAATGATACACAAGTATTTTTTGAGGTAGACTTTTCTTTTCAAAACCCCTTCCTCAATAAGATAATGGAATCTGCTTTTCCTAAAGCTTCCCAAAAAATGATGGAAGCGTTTAAGAAAAGAGCTGAAAAATTATACCCACATAAAAAACTACATAACCTTTAATTACACATAAGAAAAAGGAGTTAGATACTCCTACCTAGAAGGGATAATTTCTAACTAGCTCCCTATACTTTTTCATTCTAAGTTAATCTTCTTTTTAAATTTTATCAGGGTAACCATAAACATCATATTTAATATCATATTGAAGCATCATATCTATTAGAGTAAGTATATCCGTTTTAGGAGACCAATTAAGGACTTTTTTAGCTTTAGAGTAATCTGCGCATAATTCCTCTACTTCAAGAGGCCTATAAAAAGAAGGATCTACCATTACTAGGAGCTTGTTTGTTTTAGAGTCATATCCTTTTTCATTATCCCCTGCTCCATCCCATACAATATCAAAACCTGCAGCTTCAAATGTTTTTTCAGCAAAATATCTAACCGTATACATTTTTCCTGTGCCTACAACATAATCATCAGGATTATCTTGCTGCATGGTTAGCCACATAGCTTCTACGTATTCTTTTGCATACCCCCAATCACGTTTAGCATCAAGATTACCTAATCGCAGAACTAGGTCTTTACCATGCACAATATTAGCCACAGCTCTTGTGATTTTTTTGGTAACAAAAGTTTTTCCTCTTCTTGGAGATTCGTGATTAAATAAGATACCATTCGTAGTATACATATTATAAGCATCACGGAAATTTTTGGTTACCCAATATCCATATAGCTTAGCTACAGCATAAGGAGACCTTGGCATAAACGGCGTATTTTCATTTTGAGGAGCGGAACCCTTAATGCCTCCAAAGAGCTCTGAAGTAGAAGCTTGATAAAATTTGGCATTTAAGCCAATATCTCTCATCGCAGATAAAAGCCTTAGAACGCCTATTCCATCTATGTTAGATGAGTACTCAGGAACAGAATAAGATAACCCCACATGAGATTGCGCAGCTAAATTATATACCTCATCAGGTTTAACCGTAGAAAGCACATTATAAATATTAGCTGAGTCAGACATATCACCGTAGTGAATAAAGAATCTACTATTATTAATATCACTATTATTTAATATAGAGTCTATCCTACTGGTAGTAAAATCAGAGTTACGTCTCAAAAGACCGTGTACTTCATAACCTTTCTCAAGTAACAATTCAGCAAGATATGACCCATCCTGCCCTGATACACCTGTAATAAATGCTTTTTTCATTTGTTTTCTCTCGTTGCCGAACAATGTAACATGCTGAAATTTATCTTTTCTTCTATGAGAAAAGATTTTTTTAATTTTGCAATTTGTATAGCTTTATTTATTTTCAGCGACTCCGTAGCTTGTAAGTATGATTTAGCAATATCTTTAGGATTAATATTTATAGGATTTATACCAAGATTTTATTAGGGTTGAAAGGTCTTTTTGCTTGACTCTAGAAGATCTCAATACCGTTAATGCATTACATACATCGTATAACCTTAACTATTTTAAGTTAGGTATAGAAAAGTCTCTTATTTCCTTCCATAAACATCATTAAATCTTATAATATCATCCTCACCTAAATAAGCACCAGATTGAACCTCAATCAACTCAAGAGGAATTTTCCCAGGATTTTCTAATCGATGTTTTATTCCGCAAGGAATATAGATTGATTGATTTTCAAAAAGTGTAATTTCTTCCTCACCACGCGTTACCTTTGCTGTTCCACTCACAATAACCCAATGTTCCGCTCGATGATGGTGCATTTGTAAAGACAACTTTGCTCCAGGTTTTACTGTAATACGCTTTACATGAAAGCGCTCTCCTTTATCAATACTTTCATAACTTCCCCACGGCCGTTCTTCAGATAAATGAGTTTTCGTATGAGGTCTATTTTCAGATTGGAGATTCTCTACGATTTTCTTAACATCCTGTGCAGCAGAACGAGATGCTACAAGAACAGCATCTGGACTTTCTACAACTACGACATTATCTAACCCTAAGACCGTTACAAGACGATTTTCTGAACGAACATAAGAGTTATTTACGTCTTTTATAATAACGTCTCCAATAAGAGCATTCCCTTGAGAGTCACGTTCATCTACTTCCCATAGAGCTTGCCAGCTACCTAAATCATTCCACACAAGAGGAAGAGGAAGAACTTTTGCCTTGGGGGTGCGTTCCATAATGCCATAGTCCACAGAGATGGAAGGACTCTTCTTAAAAGCTTTTTCTTCAACTATACATGGGTATATATCATTCTTAGCATTAAAAGCTTCTTGGCAATGCTTGTAAACAAGAGGCTCATACTCCATAACAGCTTGTAAAAAATCAGACGCTTTAAACATAAAAGAGCCGCTATTCCACAGGAAATCTTTTGTCTCTATATACTGTTTTGCTAGTTCTGCGCTTGGTTTTTCTACGAAGCAAAGCACATCTTGAACATCCAACTCAGGATTATATTTATACTGGATATATCCATATCCCGTCTCAGGGCGAGTAGGATGCACCCCAAAAGTCATAAAAAATCCTTCTTGTGCTGCAGGCAAACCTTTTTCAACAACAGCAAGAAATTCTTTCTCTTGTTGAATTAAATGATCAGACGGCATAACAAGGAGAATAGCTTCAAGGTTTTCTTGTAATGCTGCCATCGCGGCTAAGGTTATGGCGGGAGTTGTATTGCGAGGACAGGGCTCTAATATGAGTTTATAATTACTTATATTTAGTGCTTTAAGCTCTTTTTCTACTAAAAATTGATGATTTTGGTTTGCTACAACAATTAAAGAGCCAGAAAATAAAGGATTAATAGTCCGCTTTACGGTATGTTGAAATAAACTTTCTTTCCCGACCAGGGGACAAAATTGTTTTGGATAAAAACTCCTAGAAAGTGGCCAAAGACGTGTTCCTGACCCTCCACAAAGTACAACCGGAATGAGAATTGGCTGCTGTACAGACGTATTTTTTTCTTTCTGTGGATTTTCAAGGGGTAAAGACATTACATATATTTTCCTGAAATAGCCGATTCTTAAAACGCCTAATTTTAGCTTTTAATATTCTCCATACAAATAATGGATGCCATGTTGGAACTACTTTGGTGGGTTCGTGCAACATAATCAGCATTATAATTTGTATAAACATTTTTTTGCCCTCCCGCAAGAAAAAGATTGTAATGTCCCTACCTAATCCTTAGCAACATTGTTTAGGCTTTTATTTTCTTTTTGCATTCATTACACCTATAATAAAAAACTTGATCTCCTTCCCTCAATTATAAAAAAGGCTGGTATCTAAAGGTATTATGTAGTTATACACAAGAGCTTTTTATAAAAAACCTCTGGAAAAATAAATCATAGACTATTATTAAGTATGAATGGACGTAATACTGAATTCTCTTCTTTCTACTTCCTCAGTTCTTGGGAAAGTCTGGTCTTTCAAAACAATTGATGAAAGATCCTCTCTCCTTCTATCCCAACGTTTAGGTCTTCCTGACATTTTAGCACGTATTCTAGTTAACCGCTCTATAGAAGACGAGAAATCTGCAGAATTCTTTTTAAATCCTACTTTAAAAACTCATTTACCTGATCCTTTTTGCCTCTTAGATATGCAAAGAGGAGTATCTCTTTTAGTTAATATGTGTCGTTCTAAGAAACCTATAGGTATTCTAGCAGATTACGATGTAGATGGAGCAACCTCAAGTGCTCTCTTGCGTCGCTTTTTTAAAGCCATAGGCATAGATACTTATACTTATATTCCAGATCGTCAAAAAGAAGGCTATGGTCCCTCCATCCAAGGAATAACAACATTAGCTAGAAAAGGTGTAGAAGTTATTCTTACGTTGGATTGTGGCACAACAGCTTTTGAACCATTAGCTTGGGCAAAAGAACAAGGGCTCTCAATTATCGTTATTGACCACCATGTTTCTGAGCCACGCCTCCCAGAGACTGCCGCGCTTATTAATCCTAACCGTATTGATGAATCTCATGCTACGCGTCAAGCTCTAGGAACTTTAGCGGCTGTTGGTGTTACTTTTCTATTTTGCGTCGCCCTTAACCGCCAGCTTCGAGAAGAAGGAATTTACGGATCTATTTTAAAAGGAGAACCTGATTTACGAGAGTTTTTAGATTTAGTCGCTCTTGGGACAATATGTGACGTTGTTTCTTTAACAAGTCTTAATCGTGCCTTTGTCTCTCAAGGATTAAAAATCCTAGCTAAACGCACAAACCTTGGGCTCTCTACTTTATGCGATGTGGTTTCTTTATCTGAAAAACCAGATACTTATCATGCTGGATTTATTTTAGGTCCGCGTATTAATGCTGGTGGCCGTGTAGGAGAGGCCCATTTAGGAAGCGAGCTTCTCTCTACCGATGATCCCATAGAAGCACGTGAGATTGCGAATCGATTACATGTCTTCAATAGGATGCGCCAAGAAATTGAAGAAGAAGTCCTCCAAGATGCTCTTTTTCAAGCTCAACAGCATATCGATGCCTACAAAGGAATACCTCCTATTTTGACAATCTCTAACGATAATTGGCATGTAGGTGTTATAGGCATTGTCGCAGGACGTCTAAAAGAAAAATATGACCGGCCGGTAAGTGTTATTAGTTTTGATGAACAAGGTATCGGTAAAGCTTCTGCACGATCTATTCCTGGTGTTCCTTTGGGGTCTTTAATTCATCAAGCTAAAGAAAAAGGACTTCTTCTAAATGGAGGAGGCCACCCCATGGCAGGAGGATTCATGATTGAACGTTCTAAAATAAAAGAATTCCATGCTTTTATAGAAGAAAAAGTTTCTTCTCTTTTCCAAGAAAAATCTCCTGTTTCTACACTCTTCTTAGATGGAGTTTTGCAGCCTAGCACCCTTACTTCTTCCTTTTTAGATTCTTTAGAAAAATTAGCTCCTTTTGGGATGGGAAACCCTACACCCCGCTTTGCTTTTTTGCATATGCGCTTGGTAAAAACCCAAATTATGGGGCAAGCCCACTTGAAAGCTTTTTTCCAAGGAGAAGACGGAACTTATTTAGAAAGCGTTCTTTTTCGTGCTTTTGAAACTCCTTTAGGAGAAGCTCTTTTATCTAAAAATCATAAAAACTTCCACCTTGCAGGAGCCGTCAAACGCAACCGCTGGCAAGGACAAGAAAAAGTCCAATTAACTATTGAAGACGTTTTCTGCGCATGAAGCTTCTTAAAAAAATTCTTTCAAAACAGCTTCATAAACTTTTTTCTTAAATGACACTACAATAAGTGGCAATAGAGCGGGAGAAACCCATTTCCATTCATCAAATTCTTTATGATAGTGCATGTCTAAATTAATTTCAGATTCTTCCCCTAAAAATTGCATGAGAACCCATTTCTGCCGTTGCCCTATATATTTTCCGTTCCATGATTTTTGAATAACTTCTTGGGGTAACTCATAAAAATGCCATCCCTTACTTATTTTTAAAACCCGAACGTTTTTTATTCCTGTTTCCTCGTATAGTTCTCTTCGCGCAGCTTGTTCAATGTCTTCCCCCTGATCTATGCCACCTTGAGGCATTTGCCAAAGAAAATCTTTATATAGTAGAAAATCAGAAACCTGCGTATTATTATATAAATCTGTTCTTCTCGCTTCTTCTCCTTGCATATACTCTAAGAATGCAATAGTTTCATTTGCAGGGTCGATCCTATGATACCGATGAGCAATAAAGACGTCATTCTTATTATTTATAAGACATATACCTACGCAAGGCCTATATAATTCAATATTTTCTTTAGACATTATCTTCTAATAAAGATGTAACGGGAACCAACACAATACCTTTAGCTTCCAAGGATGATGCCCATTCTTGTAAAAAGGGTAACATATCTGCACTAAGATATATAAGTCCTAAAGCAGACCCTTTCTTCTGGGCTTCCTCTTCTAAAAGACGAAGTTCTCCTTTGATACTTTCTTTACTTTCCCCCTCTTCCACAATGCAATCACTTTGCAAGAAAGGGCCTTTAATATATTTTTCTAGTTCTTCTACCGCTGAATAGGAAGATGCTTGACTATCAATAAAGAGATATCCTTTTGTTTTCAAAAATTCCAAAATAGGGTAAAGATCTTTTCTCGAAGCTAAAAATCGAGCCCCCATAAAGCCAACAACGCCTACAGGATTATTTATTTTAGATAAAATCTTTTCTAGCTTTTGTAAGTTTTTCTCTTTTGGAATGTTAGTTAACAAAGTATAGGGGGCTTCTTTATCACTATCAAAACTTACAGATTCTAAGGGTAAAATTAATAGAACTTCTCTCCCTTGGGACTGAGTTTGGAATGACCAGTATTCTATATCTGGTGTATAAGGAACAAATGCAAAAGAAATTTCCTTAGGGAGGGTTTCAATGGCCTGTTGAGTTGATTGTCTATCCAATCCAACTTTTAACAAAACTAATCCTATCTTAGGTCTTGAATCTTCTAAAAATGTTTCTGTGTTTAGTGTAGGTGAGCTAGAAATAGGCATTTCCTCTGTTATACCTACAACATCACTATTTTTGTTTTCTATAGGAAGAAAAATTCTTTCTTTTTCTAAGTATGGTAAAGAAGATATATCTGATAAAAGAAATAGCCCAATAAAAAACCCTAAAAGTACTCCTCCTATTATTGTTAGGAGTTGAACCAACTTTTTTTGTAGAGAAGAAGCGCTTTTTTTCTTCACTATTGTTTCTCTTTTATCTTTTGGAAAAAGACAAAAACTCCTTTTAAGATATCAAGAGCTTCCCTTAGTTGATAATCTTCTGTGGGATCTTTAATTGATTGGAAGGAAGGCTCTTTTTTCTTCTTTTTTTCCTTTAAAGATTCAGAAGAGGATACCTTCTTTTTTAGATCTTCTTTTGAAGTCATCTCTTCTTTTTTCTTTTCCTCTAATTCTTTTTTTGTTTCTTTAAGAAGTGATTTTAATGCTCCAGGTATTTTTTCCTCTCGAAAAGCCTCTTTGGGTTCTATAACCTCTACTTTTGATTGTAATACTTCAACGTCGGGAATAAGCCCTTCTCCTTGTATAGGCCTTCCTTTAGGGGTATAATATAAACTTGTTGTTAAGCGTAAAGCACCCTGATTTGAAAGAGGAAATACTGTCTGCACAGAGCCTTTTCCAAAAGTGCGCACTCCAAGAATAAGAGCTCTTTTATTATCCTGCAAAGCTCCTGCTAAAATTTCAGGGGCAGATGCCGTCCAGTTATTTACTAGAACAACAAGCGGTATCCCTTTTGCTTCTTCTCCTGGGTGAGAATAAAATGCTTTTTTAGGAGACCCTTCTCTTCCTTTAATGGACACAATTTCTTTTTCATCTAAGAATAGATCTGCTACTTCCAAAGCTTGTTCGAGAAGTCCTCCTGCATTATTACGGACGTCAATAATTATTCCTTTTAGCTTGTCTCCTAATTTTGCTTTTATCTCTTTTATAGCCTTTAAAGTATGATTAGCTGTATTCTCATTAATAAACGTGGAAATCCGGATTACACCAATATCTTCGTAAATTTTCCATACCACAGATTTAGCCTTGATAATTTCACGTGTTATTTCTACGTCAAAGGGTTCCTCCCCCTCTCTAAATACTTTTATTTTTACTTTTGTGCCTGGAGCGCCTCGCATTTTTTCTACAGCCTCTGCGCTAGAAGTCATCCCCATAATAGGCTGTCCATCTATTTCAATAAAATAATCTCCCGGCTGTATTCCTGCACGTGCAGCAGGTGTACCATCAATAGGTGTAATAACTTTTATAGCTCCTTGCTCAGGCAAAATTTCAACTCCCAGCCCTCCAAATTCACCTTGTGCCATATCTTTTAAAGCTTGGAACTCTTTTTCATTCATATAGCTGGAATGAGGATCCAAGGCGTTAAGCATGCCATTCAAAGCATTTTCAATGAGTTTTTGGTCTTCTACCGGCTTAACATATTCGCTGCGAACACGAGAAAATACATCCCCAAAGAGATTAAGAAGTTTATAAATTTCAAAAGTTCCCGCAGAACACAAAGCGGATGAAAATAATATATAAATAAAAAGACAAAGAGCTACCGCACTTTTAAAAATGGAATGCATACGAATAATAACTTTCTTATCTAACCAAAATACTATTAAATAAAATAATATCAGTCTTTATTCTATTTAATCAAGAGACGTATTCCTATTTCCCCATTCTTCTTAAGCAAGCTGATATAAATACCTGCATGCAAGAAGCAACATAGCTAAATTAAAATTTCCTTGCGTTTTAAATTCTTCATACATCTTTTCAAGATGTTGAATCTTTTCTCTACGTTCCTCGCCCCATTCTTTTATAGCTTCTTTTTCATTTTTCCAGTTTTTAGAAGTCATAACACTCGATGTTAAGCAAGTTTGAATTTGATATAAATCGTCTATAATGCCTCCTAATACCAACTTATCCCAATAAGTCAGTGAGGGTAGCTTTTCTGCTTCTTGTCGCAACCAATTAAGACTAAATCTTTCGCCTATTTGAAAATAAATAGAGGTAATCACCTCAAGTGGTTTTTCAAGTCTTTGGTTCAAATATAAAATACGACAGCCTGCTTGTAATAACAATAAATACCCAAACTTTTGAGCAAGAGACGAGCTTACTCCTTCTTTTTCGAAAACAAGAGCATATGCTTCTACTCGCATCTTATCTTCTTCCGTTAAGCATGTAGGCATAATCGCCATTAGCTTTTTAATCCCCAGTGAAAATGAATAAATATCTATACCTTTATTGGAAGGACTGATTTCATTATTTAAAAACCATAACGTTGTATGTTTTAAAAATCTTATAATCTCTATATAAAGACTTAATTCTGTCTGGGCTGAAACATGTTTATGAAGACTCTTAACTTCCTCTAACAATTCTTCCAAATTAAAAATATGAAATATGGTAAGAATAGCCCGCGTAACTTCTGTAATAGAGAAACCAGATCTTTCTGCCATTTCATAAACGAAGGTAATACCCGTACGTGCGATAATAAAGTTGCTTAAAACTAAGGCTGTTATTTCTTTCTTTAAGGGATGTAATTTAAAATATTCGGAAAAATCTTTTGTTAACAGTGGGGGGAAATAAGAGAAAAATACAGGCTCTAGATTTGGGTCTTCTAAGAAAGAGGATTTTAATAAGGCTTCTTTTAAATAAATTTTGCTATGGGATAAAAGCACACTGAGCTCAGGTCGCGTTAATCCTATTTGATGGGCACGCCTTTCTGCTAAGATTTTATCAGAAGGGAGAGCATCTAATTCTCTATCTAGTTTCCCCTCGCTTTCTAGCGTATGGATAAACCGTACCTGTTGGTCAAATATAGAAATTGCCTGCTTTTCCGCAATAGAAAGAGTTAAAGTCTGAAGCGTATTATCCTGCAATACATGCTGCTCAACATCTCTTTCTATTTTTTCTAGTAGAGCATTTCGTTCTTCATAGGTAAGCCCTTCTTTTTCAATAATTTTTTGGAAGAGAATCTTTAAGTTTACTTCATGATCTGAACAATCCACCCCTGCAGAATTATCTATAGCATCCATATTAATATGCCCGCCATGAAGAGCATACTCAATACGTGCTTTTTGCGTAAATCCAAGATTAGCTCCTTCCCCTACAACGCGACATTGTAAATCGGACGCATTAATACGAATTGCATCATTTTGTCTATCTCCTGCCTCAATATTATTTTCATGAGAAGCTTTTACAAATGTACCTATTCCTCCCATCCATAAAAGATCATATTTTGCCTTTAATATAGATTGAATTAAACCGTTGGGTTCTATGGTACTTTGGCTAAGATTAAGCATTTCTTTAACTTCGCTAGAAAGGAGAATTTCTTTTGCTGAGCGTTCATATATTCCTCCCCCTTCAGATAAAAGGGAAAGATTATAATCTCCCCAAGAAGATCTAGGCATCTCAAAAATTCGTTGACGCTCAGTAAAACTCTTTATAGGATCAGGCGAAGGATCTAAAAAAATATGCCTATGATCAAAGGCTGCAATTAATTTAATTTTATTAGACAGAAGCATTGCATTGCCAAAAACATCTCCTGACATATCTCCCACCCCTACCACAGTAAAAGGAGTTTGCTCTATATCATAACCAAGCTCCCAAAAATGGCGCTTCACAGAGATCCACGCCCCCTTTGCTGTTATGCCAATTTTTTTATGATCGTACCCATGAGATCCTCCTGAAGCAAAAGCATCCCCCAACCAAAAATCATCTGCTTGGGAGATAGAATTGGCAACATCTGAGAAAGCTGCTGTGCCCTTATCTGCCGCAACAACTAAATAGGGATCATATTCATCATATCTTATTATATCTTTAGGAAAGATATTTCTTCCATTCTTAAGATTATCTGTTAAGCCCAAGAGCCCTTTAATGAAAAGAGTATAAGCCTTTACAATTTCCTTCTGAATAGCTTCCTTTTCTGTTAAGGAAGGAAGCTTTTTCGCAACAAATCCTCCCTTAGCTCCTACCGGCACGATAACGGCATTTTTAAGAGTCTGAGCTTTAAATAAATCTAAAATTTCCATCCGATAATCTTCTCTTCTATCGGAAAAACGAATACCTCCTCGTGCAACGAGGCCACCTCTTAAGTGAATACCCTCCACCTGTGAATTATATATAAAAATTTCACATCTTGGGCGAGGACGAGGACTCTCAGGAAGAAAGGACGAAAATATTTTAAAAGAAAGAATTTTCTCTTTATTTTCTTCTTCTTTTTGTTGAAAAAAGTTTGTTCTCTTCGTTGCCTCTATAAGGTCTATAAAGCAACGTAGGATTCTATCTTCATCTAAGCTTTGAATAGCAACCAATTTCTTTTTATATGCTTTTTGCTCCTTCTCAAAGATGAAGGTTCTATTGTCCATAGTCTTTTGCATAGCAGGATCAAATCGAAAATAAAAAATATTTGTGAGCCTTTGAACGTACTCTGGATATTTGCATAAAATAGACGCTATATAATCCTGGCTATATGGAAATTGGATTTGTTTAAGATATCTTGCATAGACCCGAAAAATATGAGCCTGGTGAACAGAGATACCCGCATGCGAAACAAGCTTATTAAAAGAATCGTTCTCATAGCCGCCCGTTATTATTTCTAAAAAAGCTTCTTCTAAAAAGGGTTTGATTTTAAATATATTATTTTTCTCAAAAAAAATGGGGGTATCTAATGCAAAATCATGAATCCATAGAGAATGCCCATGCCAAGATATGTGGAAATTACTTTCTTTTACAACTCTCAGGCCCATATTATCAAAAAGAGGTAAAATGTCAGAAAGAGAAAGAGCTTCTTTAAAAGCATAAACTTTGACATGATACCTCTCTGGATGAGATGATTTTGCAATATGTGGCCATATTTGAATGCATACAAATATGAGAGGTACTTTTCTAGAAGATTTTCCTTGGAAGGTTTTCTTTATAGACTCAAGATAATCTATATCTTCTATAGCTATTTCTTCAGGAAAACGCTCTTGATAAAGAATAGGAAAAATATTTTTATACTCTTCATAAAGCTGCTTTCCCCTCTTTTCACCTTTTTCTCTAATAAGGATTGTTCCCAGCTTATCTTCCCAAGTAAGGGCAAGCTGTTGAATCTCTTTTTCAAGTTTTTTTTCATCGAAAGTAAGAAAAGCCTCTTGCGAAAAAGAATAAATAAAATTTACTCGGGCATAAGCTAAATCCCCCAAAAGAGATTGCCAGGAAAGAAGAGTCCCATGAAAAAACCGAGCTAAAACGTGTTTAGTTTTTTCTAGAAATTTTAAGTTATAATGATCTTTTGGAACATATAAAAGACATGAAACTAAATGGCCATAAGGATCTTTGCGAATGAAAAGGGCTAAGCGTTCCCTTTCCTGAAGATTTAAAATAGCCATGCTAATAGAAACAAGTTCTCCTTCTGATATCTGGAAAAGAGTATCACGTGGCAAAGTCTCTATAATATGCATAAGAGCTTTTCCATCATGAGAATCAGGAGAAAATCCTACCTCATTCAAAACATATAAAACCTTTGAACGAAGAAGTGGAATATCCTTAACACTTTGACTATATGCTGAAGATGTTAAAAGCCCAAAAAACTGGAATTCACCTATGATCTCTCCTGCATCGTTCAATCGCTCTATCCGTAGTACATCCATAGGAACAGGCCGATGAACAAGTGAAGGATATCTTGATTTTGTTAAATTTAGCAGATCAAAAAGACTAGGCGACTTGTTTAATAAACATGCAGGACTTAGGAAATCCGCTCCTTCCTCAAAAAAACGTCTAGAGGGATCTCGAGCGATACCTAGGCTTTTTTCACAAACAATTTTATTAGCCTCAAGACGATAAGACCTATATCCTAAAAAAGTAAAATGATTTTCCAATAACCATTTAAAAAAAGCCTTTATTTCAGTGAGCCCTCTTTTTTCATGGGAATTTGCTGCAGAGAGAAGATAATTTGAAACTACCTTCATTTCATCACGCATAGGCTCCCAATCCTCCACAGCATGTCTTACATCTTCATATACATTTTGTAAGAGCTGAATAAAGGGATTAAGCTTATGAGAAGAAATGTCTTCCTTTACCAAAACACAGATTAAAGCCTCTGGATTAAAAAAAGGTGGGGGCTGGCGATCTTTTTTTTGAGCTACAAAAATAGATAAAAGATTACCTGCCTCATCCCGTTCCACCCATAAAACAAGATGAATGACTAAATCTAGAGAAAATCTTTCTCTTCGAAAAGCCGCAAGCGTAGAATCTACCAAAAAAGGCATATCATTATTTACTAAAATAAAAAGAGTAGATTCCTCTTCTTCTTTGCTCTGAGGTTTTGATAGAGCCAGTTTTATATATTTATTCTCATGTCTAGAAGAGCCCTGTTTTTCAAATTTTGAAAAAGCAGTTTGCGTTATTTTTTGAAGGTCTTCTTCTTCCCAGATTTGACGATCATAGCAAGAAACACGCTTCAAAAATTGGCTTGAAAAATCTTCATAAAGGGTCAAAGACGGTTTTTTTTTAAGAAGAGTCACGAAAAGCAGTCCTTTTTTTGTTATTATAGATAAGGAATTTATATTCTATCTCATTATAAAGTAAGATCTAGATAAAAAGTACCCTCCTTGGTATGGTTCCTAAGTGGGTAAGAAAACTTCATGAACAGAAAAAATAGCAGATATTATCCCTCAAGAATTTCTAGCAGAATCTCGCGATCTAGATGGACTCCTTCTTTATCTTGCCTCGAATAATGCTTCTAGGTATATGAGTGGGTCTTGCCTTACCATAGATGGCGGTATGTCTTGGGGTGGATAAAGAAAAGATAGTCTTATTCAATATAATTTTCCGGACAGAAATGTCTTTCTATAAGTTCAATCAGTATATGTAAAATTTTAATATGTAGTTCTTGAACTCTATCTGCAAACTGCCCTGCAGGTGTGCAAATGGATATGTCGGACTCCATTGCAACAGGAGAATTTATTCTTCCTGTAAGTCCTATAACCTCCATGCCTAAAGACTTTGCACTATGGATTGCTTTTAAAATATTTTTACTTGAACCACTGGTACTAATAGCTAATAAGCAATCTCCTTCTTTAGCATGAGAAAGAAGATACCTTGCAAATATATCCTCATACCCAAAATCATTTCCCACACATGTTAAATATCCTGGATCTGATATAGCTACTGCTGGGAACCCCCTTCTTTCCTTACGATATCGTCCAGTTAATTCTTCAGCAAAATGCATTGCATCACACATGGACCCTCCGTTACCACAGGAGAACACCGTCCTGTTCGCTTCAAACGCTTGAATTAACTTAACTGCTGCTTTGTTAATAGCTAAGAGAGCTTCTTCGTTAGAAAGTAGTTTTTCTAAGCTTGTTTTACTTTCCACTAAACTATTTACAATATAATTAAGCATTTTTTCCTTGAATAACTTTATTTATAAATATTTTACGCACATATCATTTTACAAGCCAGAGTTAACTTCTCCAAGTCGTAAAAACAGATCTCTTGCTGTTTAGAACCTTTCACACAAATAATACCTACTTGCTTCTCCAGAAGAGACGTACACCTATTAAAAGATCGGCTACAAACTCCGCAATCTGTTCCACACATTTGACTAACATATGCAATAGCAGCTTGTTCCGTATCAATAGGATTATTATCTATCTGTATAGTTCCTTGTCTTATTAGAGAGATATTCCCAAAAAAGCTCGGGAAGATTTGATTTAATAAATACCCTATTCCCAAAAAAAGAAACATACAAAGAAATGCATATAGAAATAAACGCCCTTTTCCGATTTTCTGTATCTCCCCTTTAACTTTAGTACTTCTCAATAAAATAGCTTAATTTATTCTTCTAAGAAAGATAAAAGTAGACCCTTCTTATCTGCCATCTTTACTTTTAAAAAATTATGTATAAAACCAATAACATTATGCCTTGTTATAAACCCTTTAGATTGTAAGAGGTCATCTTTGTCTATTTTTATACCACCTATTTCTCCTAAGATTGCAGTTATTGGCCTTGGATATGTAGGACTTCCTCTTGCTGTAGCTCTAGCCCGCAGTTTTGATGTAATCGGGTTTGATATTAATGAAAAACGCCTTAAAGAACTCAAAGAAGGGTATGACTCTACTAATGAGATATCAAAAGAAGATCTTCAAAAATCTTCTCTCTCCTTTTCCTCTCAATCAGACTCTCTAAAGGAATGTAATCTATTTATTATTACTGTACCTACTCCCGTAGACTCACATAATCAACCTGACTTATCCCTTTTACTTAACGCATCTGAACTAGTAGGAAGATGCCTTTCTTCCCAAAATGTCGTGGTGTACGAAAGCACTGTTTATCCAGGTGTAACGGAAGAAATTTGTGGACCTTGCCTAGAAGCGGCTTCTAATCTTAAGATAGGAGAAGATTTTTTTCTAGGTTATTCTCCCGAACGTATCAATCCAGGAGATAAAAACCATACTTTATCTACCATTACAAAAGTAGTTGCTGGACAGACACCTGAAGTGACAGCCTTTCTTCTTTCTATTTATGGAGCTATAAATAACGGCAATACTTTTCCCGCAAAATCTATTAAAGTAGCAGAAGCAGCAAAAGTTATTGAAAATGCCCAAAGAGATATTAATATTGCTTTTATAAATGAAATAACCCAAATTTTTAATAAACTTAACTTTTCTATACATGACGTATTGGATGCAGCAAAAACTAAATGGAATTTTCTTCCTTTCACCCCTGGATTAGTTGGTGGTCATTGCATAGGAGTAGATCCATTTTACTTAGCAAAGTGTTCTCTTGATCTAGGACACCGACCAGATGTTATCCTTGCAGGACGACATACGAATGAAATAATGGCTTTGTATGTCGCAGATAGAATTCATGAAATTTTATCTTCTTCCCCTTCAAAAATTCTTTTTCTTGGAGCAACTTTTAAAGAAAATATTCCAGATATCCGAAACTCAAAAGTATTCAATATTAAAAAAGATTTAGAAAATAAAGGGCATTCTGTGTTTATGTATGATCCTTTGGCAAATACTGAAGAAGTAAAAAAAGCATATTCTGTGGACCTTCTCTCAGACCCTCTCCAACAAGCATGTTATGATCTTATATTTTTTGCGGTTCCTCATGAAATATTTTTACAAAATTCAGTAGAATATTGGAAAAAACTCTTAAAGAAAAACGGCATTGTTTTTGATCTAAAAGGTCTATGGAGACAATCAGGTTTTTCAGAGCTGCTTCCATATTATACCCTTTAAAAATTAAAGAAGCATTCTATGTGCGGGATAGCAGGCATATGGAACATACAAGCAAAAGTATCTCCTACAGATCTTCGTAATAAAGCCCTCCAAATGGCATCTTCTCTTGCACACAGAGGACCAGATGGAGAAGATGTATGGATAAATCCACTTGAGGGAGTCGCCCTTGCCCATAGACGCCTTAAAATTATCGATCTTTCAAACGCCGCATCTCAACCAATGACTAGCTATCAAGGACAAGGAGTTCTTGTTTATAATGGAGAAATTTATAACTTTGCTGAGTTACAACATATTCTTGAAAAAGAAGGGCTAACTTTTTCTTCCCATTCAGACTCACGTATCCTTCTAGAAGCTCTTTGTTCATGGGGTATTAAAAAGACACTTCCCTTATTATCAGGTATGTTTGCTTTTGCTTTTTGGGATCAAAAAAATAAATCGCTTACCCTAGTTCGAGATCGTTTTGGCGTAAAACCCCTTTATTGGGGCCAAGATCCTACATCCTCCTCTATCTTTTTCGGCTCAGAGCTAAAAGCTTTCCACGGCGTTTTTCCAACATTTTCTATTCTTAATACTGCAGTCTCAGAGTTTTTTCACCAAGGATATATTTCAGCTCCTCAAACAATCTATAAGGATATCTATAAATTAGAACCAGGCACCTCTCTTACTATTCGCTCAGACGGAACATTAAGCTATTATACTTACTGGTCAACAAAGCAAGTTATTGAGTCCAACATTGCAAAAAGAAACTCTGCTGCTGCTCTGATAGATATCGTAGAGGAGGGTCATTCTCTTTTAAAAAAGAGTGTGAAAAAAAGACTTGTTGCGGATGTCCCTGTTGGTGCTTTTCTATCTGGAGGTATTGATAGTTCTCTGGTTGTTGCTCTTGCTCAAACTTTTTCCTCCACCTCTTTAAAGACTTTTTCCATTGGGTTTGAAGAAGAAAGTCATAACGAAGCTACTTTTGCTCAAAAAGTAGCACATCACCTTGGCACAGACCACACAGAGGTTCTTTTTACTTCTCAAGATCTTTTACCTTTATTGCCTCTTTTACCTGAAATATACGACGAGCCTTTTGCAGATTCTTCTGCTCTTCCTACTTTATTAGTATCTCAAATTACCGCAAAAGAAGTTAAAGTATCGCTTTCAGGTGATGGAGGAGATGAAGTATTCGGAGGATATAGACGATATCTATGGGCAAAAAAATACTGGCCTTTTTTTAAAAAAATTCCCCTCCCCTTACGTCTTTCCTTAATTAAAATCGGTATGAAGATACCTTTAGATATATATGAAAAAGCAAATCACTTATTTCCACCTACCTT
>CAYUAL010000003.1:18863-26741 GCA_964442815.1 uncultured Alphaproteobacteria bacterium
AAAAAAATTTTTAAATTCGAAAATTCATATAAATCCAATTTTACAATTTCAAAATAAAATAGAAAAAGGCCTATCGATTTTAAAAACATGTTCTATTCAAGAATATTATGCTTCTCTTACTCAAAGCGTTTGCCCCTTCTTACGTACTTCATCTCTTTCCCCTTTAAAATATTCCTCTTTAAAAAACGCAACGAATACCGACCTTCTTCAATACTGGGACACTATATCCTATTTACCTGATGATATTTTATGCAAAGTCGATCGTGCCAGTATGAGTCAAAGTTTAGAGGCCCGAGAACCCTTATTAGATCATGAGCTTTTTTCTTATGCCTGGACTTTACCTCAAAAATTCAAGATTCAAGGCAATCAAACTAAAGTCCTCCTTCGAGAAATTTTAAAAAATTATTTCCCTTCTTCTTTCTTTGATCGACCTAAGATTGGCTTTGGTATTCCTTTAGATACATGGTTACGAAGTGTTATGTACTCTTGGGCCAATGAGCATCTTTGCACCTTATCTTCTCTTACATGTACCTTTGTGGATCCTAATAAGGTTCATTCACTCTGGCAAAATCATCTCTCTGGTAAAGTAAATGAAGGAGCACTTTTATGGAGGATTCTCATGTTTGATACTTGGGCAAAAAAAAGAGAATCTTTTATCTCGTAATTTTACTTCTTTAAAGATGTAATAAGGGTAACGTTCTGGTAAGCCTTCTTAAGTTTTTTATAAAGCCGCTGAGAAGGATAAGCAGCATACCCCTTAAAAGCTCTATCCCATACTTTTAAATCGTCCCAAGAATTACCAACATATATAAAGCCCTTTTCCCCCCACTGGCGTACAAGAAACCTTGCCTTTGTTTCAGCTCGTAAATTGCATCTTCCATCGCTTGCAAATACAGCATCAAATATTTCCATATGCTGCACCATTTGATTAGCAAATAATTGATCTGTAGCTGTTACAAGATAGACCAAATGTCCTGCTTTCTTATATTTTTGGATAAGATTTAAAACTTCAGGACTATACGTAAAAGAAGCAGGCTCTAATTTAACATGCTTTGCGAGATTCTGTTTTAAGAAAGCACGGCCTCTTATTAGCCACCTTAAAATATTCAGCCCACTCCACCAAGGATGCTCCCCCATATAAATGCGTACAGCAGCCCAAGTTGTATCAGCTGTAAGGAGTGTCCCATCTAAATCTACACAAAGAGGAAGAAGAGTTATTTTCTTATTCATAATCAAGAAATGGAAGATCTTTCTTGCAATAATTTTGTTAAAGCTCTTTCACAGAGCCCCAATTTTTTCCACTCACAAGGAGAGCATATAGTATGAAAAATTTCTAATGTTATTTTCTGACGGATTCTTTCTTTTGTTTCTTTCCAAGTTAAAATATCTTCTTCTTGTAAAGAAAGCGCAGCAAGGTGAGCTTCATCAAGCTGTTTTATTTTTTCTTGGCTTCTACATACACTTCTTCTTTTATAGAGACAAGGAGTACAAATTACATCACTTTGCAATGTAACACGTAAGGGGTGGTCTTCTCCTTCTTCTGATTCTAAGTATTCCTTTATCTGCGAAAAATTCTCCACAAACTCAGCGGAATACCCTTTTCCTTCAAAGCCTAACATGCACAAAAAATGATGTGGCTTTAATGCTAGTACTTCTGGCACATTAGGGTTAGGCATACTTATTTTTTTAAAGCCTTTTGATAATTTTCTTCAGCAAAATCCCAATTGAGAAGATTTTGTAAAATAGCATCTACATAATCAGGACGCCTATTCTGGTAGTCCAAATAGTATGCATGTTCCCATACATCACAAGTCAAAAGAGGCGTGTATTCTTCTTGTGTAAGAGGTGTTTCTGCATTAGACGTTTTTTGTAGAGAAAGCTCTCCATGCTTATTAGAAACAAGCCAAGCCCACCCACTCCCAAACTGGCTTACGGCTGCTTTTTTAAACTCCTCTTTGCAGGACACAAGACTGCCAAAGGCTTTTTCTATAGCTCTTTTTAGAGCTTCTTCAGGTTCGGCCTTAGCGGTAGGAGTCAAAGAATGCCAATAAAAAGTATGGTTCCATACTTGAGCCGCATTATTAAAAATGCCTTGTTTATCTGGCTTGCCATGACTTTGAATTATAATCTCCTCCAAGGATAAAGAAGCAAATGGAGTCCCTTCTATGAGACCATTTAGATTGGTAACATATGCCTGATGATGCTTTCCATAATGAAATTCTAAGGTTCTTTCAGATATATAAGGTTCTAAAGCATTTTTGGAGAACGGAAGAGGAGGAAGCTGAATCATAAATATCACCTTATAGCAAATGTTAAAGATAAATTGAGAATATGCTTTTTTTTCTTAATTTCAAGAAGAAATCTTCCCTACTCTATTACAACTTTTTTATATAAATATAATTTTAGGAGAAATTTTTTTATACTATATTTTCATATTACATCTTCTTAAAAGAAATGGTATTCCATTTGACATTGCCCCAAAAATAGATATAATTATACTTTAACAGGTTAAGGTGTTATTATTTTCTTGGACAATAGCCTTTAAGTTTTTATGTGTAGTATCATTTATTCCAAGAATTGGAGTTTATCATGATTTTTTATAAGCAAGAACGCATTGCTCTATTCATTGACGGCGCTAACCTTCATACAGCAGCAAAAACCCTCGGCTTTGATATCGATTATAAAAAGCTTCTAACTTTCTTTGCAGAAAAGGGTGTCCTTATACGGGCTTTTTACTATACAGCGCTTTTGGATGATCAAGAATATTCTCCCATTCGTCCTTTAGTAGATTGGCTCGATTATAATGGATATACCATGGTAACAAAACCTTTAAAGGAATATACCGATTCCATGGGACGCCGTCGTATTAAAGGCAACATGGATATTGAACTTGCCATTGATATGATGGAATTAACAGATCGTGTAGATCACGTTTTGTTATTCTCCGGCGATGGAGATTTTAAACCGCTTCTAGAAGCTGTACAACGCAAGGCCGTGCGAACAACTGTCGTTAGCACCATTCGTTCAAATCCACCGATGATTTCAGATGAATTAAGACGACAATCTGATAACTTCATCGATCTAAAAGATATTATTCATTATATTTGCCGTGATACTGCTGAACGTACCGAAATAGAAGAAGAAGTATCAGAATTAGAAGAAGAAGCTGCTTAATTTTCTTTAATATATTACTAACACTAATATAAAAATGTCTTCTTCTATTTATGATGTTGTTGGCATTGGCAATGCCATAGTGGATATTCTTATACCCATAGATAATTATTTTCTAGACAAAGAAAATCTAACAAACGGGGGGATGTCTCTTATTGATTTAGATTATGCTGAATCTTTGCTAGAAAAAGCCTTAAAATACTTACACTCTCTGAATACACCTCCTCTGTAAAGATGCGGTGGATCTGCTGCGAATACACTAGCTGGAATTGCTTCTTTAGAAGGAAAAGGCGCCTACCTAGGCCGTGTAAGTCAAGATCCTTTAGGAGTCTTATTTAAGGAAGATATGAGACTTCTCGGCATTAAAGCTCCGTTGCCCAATCGACTTGGAGCCCATCAAACAGGGCGTTGTCTTGTTTTTATTACACCTGACACCCAACGAACTATGAGAACCTATTTAGGGGCTGCTAATAATTTTTGTATAGAAGATCTCGTTCCAGAGCTTATCCAAAAATCTAAAATTCTTTATATGGAAGGGTATTTATGGGATCCTCCGCATGCTCAAGAAGCTTTCGTACAAGCTGCTATTATTGCTAAAGCCCATAATAGGCAAGTTGCTTTATCTCTTTCAGATGCTTTATGTGTAGACCGCCATAGACACAGCCTAGAATCCTTCATTTCAGCATATGTGGATATTGTTTTTGCTAATGAAAGTGAAATTTTATCTTTAACGCAAAAAGAAACTTTAGATTCTTGTTTTCCTATTTTAGAGACTTATGAGAAGACACTTTTTGCTATTACCCTAGGAGAAAATGGATCGATAATATATTCCAATAAAAAATCTATAAAAATATCTCCTTTCAAAACTTCTGTCATAGACACAACAGGTGCAGGCGATCTTTATGCAAGCGGCTTTCTATTTGGGCTTGCAGGCAATTTCTCTCTGGAAACCTGTGGGCTTCTAGCAAGCCAATGTGCAAGTCATATTATTAGTTGTTTTGGTGGACGCCCGGAATGCTCTTTAAAAAAACTTTGTAACCTTTAAAGACTATTGTAAGGAAAAAATATTTTGCTCGTTAGGGGAATATGAGGTGCACAAACAGGAAAACATAAGCCAGCTTCCTCCCATTTTTCTCTTTGAAAATCTAAATAAGGCACACTTAAAAGAACAGTCCCTTCCCAAAGACTAGGAAAACTATGGGCTAAATAAGAAGGATATTTAAACGAAAAAAATCCTTTTTTTTGTAAAATCTCTGCTCCTTTTCGTCCTAAAGAACGCAGTTCCCATCTAGTCTTTTTCTGCTGCTCCTCTTTCTTCTCTATATAATAAAGTCCTCCCCATATATTTTTATGAATAGAGTTAAGAGAAAGATTAGATAAAGATGCCTCTTCCCTCATAATAAAAAGAGAATCCTTACGCTTGTAAATAAAACAGTGACCAAGCGTCTTTACTGTACCTTTGTGCTCTCTTATATCATCTAAAACCCTTCCAAGAGCAGCAGAACGCAAAGAAAATTCTCGTCCTCCTAATGTTCGTAAAACATCCTCTAAAAGCCGATATTGCACCTCCTTAGAATACTTTAAAAAAGGACGCAACAAAACTTCAGCCCATCCAAAAGGAGAAAAAACTATGGACTCTAAATAAGCCTCAGAAACCCTTTCTTCTATGGCAGAATTAGCTTGCTGAAGTTTCTCCATAGCCCCTGTAATAGCTTCAGGCGTAAGATTTATTTTTTTTAAAACTTCTGAACATTGGCGCAATCGTACACGCTCAAACTGTTCTTTCGAATTACTTGGATCTATAAAGAAAGGAATATTTAGAGACTTTAAAAAACAAACAAGTTCTTCTTTTTCAATATGAAGAAGTGGCCTTACTAAACAACCAAACCACCTTTCTTCTATAACTTGCATACCACATAAACCTGTAAGGCCGCTTTTCTTTCCCACTCTAGTTAAGAAAGTCTCTGCTTGGTCTTCTTTATGGTGAGCAATAAAAAGATAAAAAATACCTTGATTCCAACAATACGATTCTAGGAGATTGTAACGTGCTAAGCGCGCATATTCTTGTAAATGGTGAGAAGGCTTCTCTCCTTTCCAAGGCAGAAGAACTGAAGAAACATTTTGTTCTCGCAGAATCCTACTTACGGCCTGTGCCTCTGTACGAGACTCGGGCCGCAAACCGTGATCTACAATAAGAGCCGTGAGAGAGCCACCTTTTTCTCTTACCCATCTATTTAATAAAAGCGCTAAAGCTAAACTATCTGGCCCCCCTGAAACACCGACTGCAATGTGAGGAGCAGATTCAAGAATATCTAACTTATTTAAAAGAATAGAAAAATGAGCGTATAAAGTATCCATCCATTTCTAAGAAGTTAACATCCCCATTCTGTTTTATTTTTAGTTGCTAGAGACTTAATTCCTTGGTTAGCAGTTGGGAAATCTGTTAATAATTTTTCTAAAGTTGCACAG
Source organism: uncultured Alphaproteobacteria bacterium (assembly GCA_964442815.1). Classification (GTDB taxonomy): domain Bacteria; phylum Pseudomonadota; class Alphaproteobacteria; order 16-39-46; family 16-39-46; genus CAYUAL01. The sequence goes on from CAYUAL010000003.1 coordinate 24,504, forward strand.
GCTTCTTTATTTTTTTGAAGTTTATTCAAAGATTCCGCTAGTTTTAAAAGACTATCCGACCGTTTAGTACTTGAAGGAAAATCTCGATAAGCTTTTAAGAAAGCAACGGAAGCTTTTTTATAATCTCCTTCAGCAAGATGGATTTCACCCAACCAGTATTGTGCTTGGCCAGCTAAGGGATCTTCCATATGATTTTCCATAAATCCTTCGAATGCTTTGCGTGCAGCAGCATAATTTTTCTCTTTTAAGAGATCCTTTCCCACTGCATACATTTCAGCAACTTCTTTCGTAGGCAATGCTTGACTTCCTGCAGTTTTTTCAGGCTTTGAAGGAGGCAAATCTAAAGCTATATCTGCAGCAGGTGTTACGCTAGGACTAGCATGCAAACTATCTGCTTCTTTTTTAGAAGGTGTTTCTTTAGAAGGAATATCGTCTTTTTTCTTTTCAGCCGTTAGCCCTTCTTGGTTTTTTTGCTTTTCTTTTAAAGCCTTATCTTGAGGTTCTTGATGCTGGAGAGCTCCTTTTTTCTCCATTTCAGCAAGTCGGAATTCTACATCTTTTTTAAAAGCTTCATTTTCCTTTTGCTGTTGATTTACTTTAAGAGAAAGGTCTTCCACCATTCCAGTTACACGTTGGATTTCTTGTTCTAATGTTTCTAGCTGCGAAAAAGAAGAAGAAGCTCCTCCGCCTGGTTTAGAAAAAACTGAAGGAACAGAAGGGGTAGAAGAAGTGGCTGTTTGTATAGCACTAACCCCTCCTTGATAAACTTGACGCTCAAGAGTAGAAAGCTGTTTTTCTAATCTCTTTACATGGTCAATAAGAGAAGATACCTCTTGGGCTTGGGCTTCAGTAAAATAAAGCAATGCCATCATGCCAAAGAAAATATTTATACTTAATTTTTTTATTTCCATGTTTTCCTTCTTCTATTTAAGGTGCTAGAAACTTCTTCTCAAGCCAGTGAATATCATATTCTCCTTGCTGCACATCTGGAGATTCAGTTAATTTTCTATGCAAAGGCAGAATCGTTTCCACCCCATGGATAATATATTCGTCTAACACACGCTGTAACCGACGAATACACTCTTGGCGCGTATCACCATATACAATAAGCTTTGCGATAAGGCTATCGTAATAGGGAGGGACCTGATATCCCGTATACAAGGCACTATCTACCCGAACGTAAGGACCACTGGGAGCATGGTACTCCATAATCTTTCCTGGGCTAGGTATAAATGTTTCAGGATGTTCGGCATTAACACGACACTCAATAGCATGGCCTTTAAATTTTACATCCTTTTGGGTAAAGGATAAAGGAAGTCCAGCTGCTACTCTAATTTGCTCTCTCACCAAATCTATACCAGTGATAAGTTCTGTTATAGGATGCTCCACCTGGAGACGCGTGTTCATTTCAATGAAATAAAACTCTCCATTCTCATAAAGAAATTCAAGGGTTCCTACACCCCTATATCCTAACTTTTTTAAAGCACTTGTAACAATATTTCCCAATTGTTCACGTTGTTCCGGTGTAATTACGGGTGAAGGAGCTTCTTCCCAAATCTTCTGATGGCGCCGTTGAATCGAGCAATCTCTCTCTCCTAAATGGACCACGTTTCCATGTGTATCAGCAATAACTTGCACTTCAATATGACGAGGCTTCTCGAGGTATTTTTCCATATATACCTCATCATTACCAAAACAAGCTTTAGCTTCGTTTTTTGCATCTCGCAAAGCTTCCTTAAGATCTCCCTCACTCCTTGCGACACGCATTCCTTTTCCGCCACCTCCACCTGTAGCTTTAATAAGAACAGGGAACCCCATCTCTTTTGCCAAGTGTAAAGCTTCTTCTTCGCTTTTTACGGCCCCATCAGAGCCTGGTACGACTGGAACGCCAAGACTTTTTATTGTGTCCTTAGCTGTAATCTTATCTCCCATCACACGTATATGTTCAGGTGATGGTCCTATAAAAGCAAATCCATGTTCCTCTACCATACTCGCAAAGGCTTCATTTTCAGATAAAAACCCTACGCCCGGATGGATAGCATCTGCTCCTGTAATTTCAGCTGCCGCTAAAATCGCTGGCATATTTAAGTAGCTTTCTCGAGAAGAGGCTGGACCAATACAAACGCTTTCATCAGCTAAACGCACATGCATAGCGTGACTATCTGCTGTAGAATGCACAGCAACCGTTTGAATACCCATATCTTTGCAAGCACGGTGGATCCGAAGAGCTATTTCTCC
>CAYUAL010000004.1:0-24177 GCA_964442815.1 uncultured Alphaproteobacteria bacterium
GCTCTGATCGTAAAAAGGCATATGTGACTCTTGAAGCTGGATCAACTCTTGATGTAATGGCAGGAATTTAACAATGGCACTTAAATATTTTAAGCCGACAACCCCTGGTCAGCGTCAGCTTGTTATCGTAGATCGCTCTGAATTATGGAAAGGGAAACCAGAAAAGTCTTTGACTTTAGGGCTCCGTAAAAAAGGTGGTCGTAACAGTTTTGGTCGTATTACTACACGTCATCAGGGTGGAGGGCATAAGCAACGTTATCGCCTTATTGACTTTAAACGTCAAAAGAAAGACATACCTGCAGTTGTGGAACGTATTGAATATGATCCTAACCGTACAGCTTTTATAGCGCTGATTAAATATGAAGATGGAGAGCTTTCTTATATTCTTGCGCCGCAAAAGTTAAAGGTAGGAGATAAAGTTATATCTGGAAAGAATTCTGATATTAAGCCAGGAAACGCTCTTCCATTAGAAAGTATTCCCATAGGTACTCTTGTGCATAACGTTGAAATGAAACCTGGAAAAGGGGGGCAGCTTGCGCGTTCTGCAGGTACTTATGCGCAGCTTGTTGGACGTGATTCTGGGTATGCACAATTAAAGTTAAATTCTGGGGAACTTCGTATGGTACGGGCTGAGTGTATGGCTTCCATAGGTGCTGTATCTAACCCAGATCAAAAAAACGTTAGCATCGGAAAAGCCGGACGGTCCAGGTGGCTTGGTATTCGTCCAACTGTTCGTGGTGTTGCGATGAACCCTGTTGATCACCCACATGGCGGTGGTGAAGGTAAGACTTCTGGTGGACGTCATCCTGTGACGCCTTGGGGTAAATCAACCAAGGGTAAGAAGACACGTAAAAATATTTCGACGTCTAAGTACATTATTCGTCGTCGTAAGAAGGCATAAAGTAATATGATATTGAGTGTACACACGCACAGAACTGAAGGAGAGAAAGCGTGACAAGATCAGTTTGGAAAGGTCCTTTTGTGGACGGGTATCTTTTGAAGAAGGCTGAAGTTTCTCGTCAGTCTAATAAGAAAGAGGTTATTCGTATATGGTCTCGTCGGTCAACGGTCCTGCCGCAGTTTGTGGGGTTGACATTTGGAGTGCATAACGGGCATAAGTTTGTACCTGTCTTCGTTTCAGAAGAGATGGTAGGTCATAAATTTGGTGAATTTGCTCCTACACGCACATTTCATGGTCATTCTGGAGATAAGAAGGCGCAACGAGGCTAATTATGGGTAAAATGCCAAATACAAAACGATATGCTGAAAACGAAGCAATTGCATCGAATCTTACTTTGCGTGTTTCTCCAAGGAAATTAGGCTTAGTTGCTGGAGCCATTCGTGGAAAAAAAGCATCTGATGCATTGACTTTTTTGAATTTTGATAAGAAGCGTATATCCAAGGATGTTAAGAAAGTATTGATGTCTGCTATTTCAAATGCTGAAAATAACCATGGGTTGGATATTGATAAATTGGTTGTAGCAGAAGCATTAGTGGGAAAAGCTATTACGATGAAACGCATTCAAGCGCGCGCTAAAGGGCGTGCAGGTAGAATTTTAAAACCTTTTAGTCGGTTAAGTATACGTGTGCGAGAAACACAAGGGGAGTCACGATAATGGGACAAAAAGTTAAGCCCACAGGTCTTCGCTTAAAAATTACGCGTACATGGGATTCTAGATGGTATGCTGGTCGCGAGTATGCGGATCTCTTGCATGAAGATATTAAAATTCGTAAATATCTCATGGACAAATTAAAGGGAGCGGCGGTTGCTAATGTTATTATTGAACGCCCCGCTAAAAAGGCGCGTATTAATATTCTTTCTGCTCGCCCTGGCGTTGTTATTGGTAAAAAAGGCGTAGACATTGAAAAACTACGTTCTGAAGTTGCTAAGATGACAAAAAGCGATGTTTCTTTAAACATTACTGAAATTCGTAAGCCTGAGATTGATGCAAAGCTTGTAGCAGAAAATATTGCACAACAATTAGAAAAGCGTGTTTCTTTCCGTCGTGCTATGAAAAGAGCAATGCAAACAGCCATGAGAATGGGGGCTCTTGGTATACGTGTGAATGTTTCTGGTCGTTTAGGCGGAGCGGAAATTGCACGTATGGAATGGAGCCGTGAAGGTCGTGTGCCTTTACATACATTGCGTGCAGATATTGATTACGGAAGCGCAACAGCATTCACTACATATGGTACTTGTGGTGTTAAGGTTTGGATCTTTAAGGGGGAAAAGACCTTGAAAGAAAAAGAGCCAGTTCCCGACGCTCAAGCAAAAGCATCTAATGTGGCAAGTTAATAGAAAAGTTTAAGTAGTATTTCCTTGATGAAGGGTAAGAAAATATGTTAAGTCCGAAACGCACAAAATACCGAAAGGCCTTTAAGGGTCGTATTCATGGTGCTGCTAAAGGGGGGACCGCTCTTAACTTTGGCGCTTATGGATTAAAAGCTCTTTCTCCAGGTCGTGTAACCTCTCGGCAAATTGAGGCTGCTCGTCGTGCAATTACGCGTTACATTCGTCGTTCAGGACGTGTATGGATTCGTATTTTTCCCGATGTGCCTGTTTCTAGAAAGCCAGCCGAAGTTCGTATGGGAAGTGGTAAGGGTTCACCTGAGTATTGGGTATGCCGGGTTCATCCAGGTCGCGTTATGTTTGAATTGGATGGTGTTCCTGTTGAAGTCGCTCAAGAGGCATTTGCTCTTGCAGCAGCAAAGCTTCCAGTCGAATCTAAGTTTATTGCGCGTCTCGCGTAACAGATTAAGAGTATAAAATTATGCAAGTAGTTGAATTAAGAGATAAGTCACCAGACGAATTAGAGGAAAAAATTGTAGAGCTTAATAAGGAGCTTTTTAATTTACGTTTCCAAAAAGTGGCAGAACAAGTTAAAAATACGGCTCGAGTACGTCAGGTACGTCGAACAATTGCTCGCATAAAAACGGTTCAGCAAGAAAAAGTTCTGGGGATTAAGCCAAAGGAAAGAACTTCAATAGGAAAAGCCGTTTCAGGAACAGCAAAGAAAGAGGTAAAAGCCTCTAAAGCAAAGAAAGTAAAAGGAGCTTAGGATGCCACGTAGAGTATTAGAAGGGGTCGTTGTGAGCGATAAATGCGATAAAACGATTACAGTGAAAGTTGAGCGTCGTTTTATGCATCCTGTCTACAAAAAGTTTATTATACGCTCCAAAAAATATGCAGCACATGATCCTAACAATGTACATAAAGTTGGGGATCAGGTTGTTATTCAAGAATGTAGGCCTATTTCTAAAAATAAGAGATGGGAAGTAGTTTCTGAAACTGCGGTAGGTTAAGAGTAAGGCAAGGATTGAATCATGATACAGATGCAAAGCAACCTTAATGTTGCTGATAACTCGGGAGCAAAGCGAGTTATGTGTATTAAGGTACTAGGAGGGTCTCACCGCCGGTATGCGCGTGTAGGAGATATTATTGTTGTTTCTGTTAAAGATGCAATTCCTCGGGGTCGTGTAAAAAAAGGAGAAGTATTACGTGCTGTTGTGGTTCGGACAGCCGATGCTATCCGCCGTCCAGATGGATCTGTTATTCGGTTTGATGGGAACGCTGCTGTTCTTATTAATAAACAAAACGAGCCTATTGGAACACGTATTTTTGGTCCCGTTACTCGGGAATTAAGAGGTAAGTTTATGAAGATTATTTCTTTGGCGACGGAGGTATTTTAATATGGATAAGTGGCGAATTCGGCGAGGGGACGAAGTAATTGTCCTGACTGGTAAAGATAAAGGAAAATCTGGCAAAATTATAAGTGTCTTGCGGGAACGTGGACGTGTAGTAGTAGAAGGGGTAAACCTTGTAAAGAAGCATCAAAGACCTTCAGCGGCTAATCCATCTGGAGGCATTATTGAAAAATCAGCTTCTATTGATGCATCCAATGTGGCTTTGGTTGATCCATCTACAAAGAAACCAACGCGTATAGGATATAAAATACTTGAAGATGGACGTAAAGTACGTTATTCAAAACGTTCTGGTGAACAGATAGATGTGTAAGAGAGGGGACAAGGATGTCTCGTTTAAGCGATTTATATAAAAATACATTAGAGTCTGAATTAACAAAGGAATTCAATTATAAGAATCCCTATGAGGTGCCGCATCTTAAAAAGATTGTGCTGAATATGGGAATTGGAGATGGCGTAAAAGACAGCAAAAAAATTGATCTTGCGTTAGAACAGCTGACAATTATAGCTGGGCAGAAGGCTGTCATTACTAAGGCTAAGAAGTCTATTGCCGGATTTAAGCTACGTGAAGGGATGAACATAGGTGTAAAAGTAACTTTGCGTGGCGAAAGGATGTACGAATTTTTAGATCGGCTTATCACCATTGCTCTTCCTCGAGTACGTGACTTTAGAGGCGTATCTGACAGAAGTTTTGATGGAAAAGGGAACTATAATCTGGGAATAAAAGAACAGATTGTTTTTCCAGAGATAAATTATGATCGTATTGATCAGGTGCGTGGTTTAGATATATCTATCCATACAACAGCTCATACAAATAAAGAGGCAAAAACCTTATTACAAGGGTTTGGGATGCCTTTCTACAAATAGGAAGTGAAATACTTTTATTAGGAGAAGAGAGAAGAGGAGATGGCAAAGAAGAGTGCAATAGAGAAAAATAAGCGGCGTATAAGGATGGCTCAACAAGCTCGTCCTAAAAGAGATCGTTTGAAGACGCTTGCTTATGACAAAACTAAGTCTTTGGAAGAGCGTTTTGAGCATATTCTAAAGCTTGCTAGTCTTCCTCGGAATACGGCACGTGTTCGTGTGCGGAATCGTTGCGAGCTATCCGGACGTCCTCGGGCGTATTATCGCAAGTTTCGCGTATCTCGTATTGCTTTAAGGGATTTGGCTTCAGAAGGGCAAATTCCAGGCGTGACAAAGTCTAGTTGGTAAAGAGGTTTTTATGGCAGTTAATGATCCAGTCGCAGATGTTCTAGCCCGTATACGAAATGCTCTAGGGGCTCGAAAAGAGACTGTACGGTGTCTTTTTTCTAATCCTGTAAAAAGTCTTCTCGATCTTATGAAACGTGAAGGTTATATTGGTTCTTATAAAGAAGAAGAGGTTCGCAAAGGAGTGAAAGAGCTTGTTGTTGAACTTAAGTATTTCGAAGGGGAACCTGTTATTAAGATGATGAAGCGTATTTCTACGCCAGGTCGTAGGGTGTACGCTCCTGTTGAGGATCTTCCTCGTGTATCTAATGGACTAGGTATTGCTGTGTTATCCACTTCTCGTGGTGTAATGACAGATCAAGAAGCCCGCTCTCAAAATATCGGGGGTGAAGTTTGGTGTTGTATCTACTAAAGCTAAAGTAGGAATTTTTATAAAGTTAGGATTTTACGATGTCTCGTGTAGGAAAGCATGCAGTTTCAGTACCTTCGGGGGTGACTGTAGACATTGCAAATAATGTGATTAAAGCTCGTGGTAAATTAGGAGAACTTAGTCTTTCCTTACCAACGGAAGTAAAAGTTACATATAGCAATAATGAAGTTCTTGTGTCTCCCAATGGGAAAGGAGATAAAGAGCGTGCTATGTGGGGTACAACACGTAACAATGTACGGAATCTTATTGAAGGTGTTTCTCAAGGATTTACCATTGATCTAGAAATAAATGGGGTGGGATATCGTGCTGCTGTACAGGGAAATGATCTTGTTCTTCAGCTTGGGTTTAGCCACGATGTAAAATTTGCTATCCCTAAAGGCGTTACCATTAAGTGTGAAAAGCCTACCTCCATACAGATTCATGGGGCAAATAGACAGCAAGTTGGGCAGGTTGCGGCAAAGATTCGGGATTTTCGTTCTCCAGAGCCATATAAAGGCAAAGGCATTAAATATAGTGATGAAGTAATTTTCCGTAAGGAAGGAAAGAAGAAGTAGGCTATGAGTTTCTCAAGTAAAAAATCTTTTGATCGTCGTGCTGACCGGATACGATTCCGTTTGAAAAAAGCAGCTGGAGATAGAAAACGTTTAAGCATTTTTAGATCTAATCAGCATATATATGCTCAGATTATTGATGATCGAGCAGGAATCACGCTTGCTGCAGCTTCTACACTTGATAAAGAGATTGAAAAATCCCTTAAAAAAGGTGGGAATCTTGAGGCAGCGCAAGCAGTTGGGAAGCTTGTAGCAAAGCGTGCTTTAAAAGAAGGAATTAAGGAAGTATTTTTTGACCGTGGAGGGTACCTTTATCATGGTCGTGTGAAAGCCCTGGCCGATTCGGCACGGGAAGAAGGACTTGTGTTTTAGGAAATAGGTGTTTAGCAGAATGGCTCGAAATTCATCAGCAGAAAAAGATATTGAATATATTGAGAAGCTCGTCAGTGTAAATCGCGTTGCAAAAGTGATTAAAGGAGGGCGCCGCTTTTCTTTCTCTGCATTAGTTGTTGTAGGGGATGGTCGTGGGCGCGTTGGTCATGGTCATGGAAAGGCACGCGAAGTTCCTGATGCAGTTCGGAAAGCAACTGAACAAGCAAAAAGGAAGCTTGTACGTGTTCCTATGAGAGAAGGAAGAACTTTACATCACGATGTATATGGCCATTTTGGCGCTGGAAGAATTATTATGCGTGCAGCACCTCAAGGTACTGGAATTATCGCAGGTGGACCAATGCGTGCAGTATTTGAAGCTTTAGGGATCCAGGATGTTGTGGCTAAGTCTGTGGGGACCTCTAATCCTCATAATATGGTGCGAGCAACTTTTACAGCATTAGCGCAGCTTTCTTCCCCTCGTCAAGTTGCAGCACGTCGGGGACGTAAAGTATCGGATATTTTAGGACGACGAGAAGAAGGTGGAGCAAAGGAGACGGCAGATGGCGCAGCAAACAGCTAAAACTTCTTCTAAAGCAAAGACAGATACTGGATCTAAGTCAATGATTAAGCTAACGCTTTTAAAAAGTGCTATTCGTCGTCAAGAGTATCAAAGTATTTGTTTAAAGGGATTAGGCTTGAGAAAGCTTCATTCCACAAGCCTTATTCAAGATACACCGTCTAATCGAGGGCTTATCGAGAAAGTAAAGCATCTTCTTCATGTTGAAGAATACAAAGGATAGAAGTACAGGTAAGTAAATATGCGTTTAAATGATATCCGTGATAATAAAGGAGCTAGAACCAGTCGCGTACGTGTAGGACGTGGTGTCGGTTCAGGATTAGGTAAAACAGCTGGCAGTGGGCAAAAAGGTCAAAAAGCTCGTACAGGTGTGAGTATTAATGGGTTTGAAGGGGGCCAGATGCCTCTTACCCGTCGCTTGCCAAAGCGCGGGTTTAATCCGCTTGTGCGCAAAGACATTCCTATTGTTAACCTAGGGGATATTCAAAAAGCTATTGAAGCAGGTCGTTTAGACATAAAAAACAAAATTACAAAAGAACATCTGCAAAGTGCAGGATTAGTACGTAGAAATAAAGGACATGTGCGTCTTTTAGGAGATGGCGTTTTTTCTTCTAAGATTGATATTGAAGTAGTCTCCTATTCTCAGAAAGCTAAGGAGCTTGTTGAAAAGGCAGGGGGAGCTCTTCATATTATAGAAGAAAAACCCGCTTCTTCTTCAAAAGAAGAAAAAGCTAAAGATGTTTCTAAAAAGAAAACCCCTTCAAAAGAAGGAGCAAAAAAAACCTCTAAGAAGGATTAAGATTAGTTCGTCATAGTAAGCGCGTTGAAAGTGACAGAGAGTAAAAAAGGCAAAAGAGATATATTAAAAAATATGGCTCTTTTTTCCTTTTAGGATAAGAAGGGATAGAAAGATGGCATCTGCAGCAGAGCAATTAGCGGCTAATATTAATTTAAAAGCCTTTGCAAATGCGACTGTTCTAAAAAAGCGTATTCTATTTACGTTGGCAGCTCTTATCGTATATCGCTTTGGAAGCTATATTCCTTTGCCAGGCATTAATCCTACAGTTATGTCAGAAATTGCTCACCAAAATGCCGGTGGTATTTTGGCTATGTTTGACATGTTGGCTGGTGGTGCTTTAAGTCGTATGAGTATTTTTGCTCTAAACATTATGCCTTACATTTCGGCAAGCATTATCGTTCAACTTTTAACAGCCGTATATCCTCCTTTTGAGGCTTTGAAAAAAGAAGGGGAATCCGGGCGTAAAAGATTGAACCAATATACACGCTACGGCACACTCTTTCTTTCTATTATTCAGGCCTATGGAATCGCTGTGGGGTTAGAAGCCATGCGAGGGAGCATGGGAGTTTCTGCCGTCATGGATCCTGGATTTTTATTCCGATTTGAAGCTGTTGTGACCCTTGTGGGTGGAACAATGTTTCTTATGTGGCTTGGTGAACAGATTACGTCTCGAGGTGTAGGAAACGGTATTTCTCTTATTATCTTTGCAGGTATCGTCGCAAACTTACCTCAAGCTTTGTTAAGCACCTTAGAGCTTGGTCGTACAGGGGCTCTTTCTGCCGTATTTATAGCTATCTTTATGGTAGTGGCTGTTTTAGTGATAGCCTTTATCGTTTTCATGGAGCGTGCACAGCGGCGTATCCTTATTCAGTATCCAAAGCGCCAGGTTGGGATGCGTATTTACGGAGGTGAAAGCACCCATTTGCCTTTGAAAATCAATAGCTCAGGTGTTATTCCTCCTATCTTTGCTAACGCTTTATTGCTGTTGCCTGTGACTTTGTCAGGTATGTTAAGCGGAGATGGGTCTACATGGTATAACAAGATTGCGCACCATATTGCGCAAGGGCAGGCTCTCTATATCTTGTTTTATATAGGCTTAATAGTATTCTTTTCTTTTTTCTATACAGCGATTGTCTTTAACCCTGAAGAGACGGCCCAAAACCTTAAAAAATCAGGTGGTTTTGTATTAGGAATTCGTCCTGGTAAGCAAACGGCTGATTATTTTGATTATATCTTAACACGCTTAACTGTTTTAGGAGCAGCATATCTATCTGCTGTCTGTGTGTTGCCTGAAGTTATTAAACTCCACTATACCCTTCCTTTTTATTTTGGGGGGACAAGTCTTCTTATCGTTGTAAGTGTAACTATGGATACCGTAGCCCAGATACACTCTCATCTTATTGCGCATCAGTACGAAGGTCTTTTAAAGAAATCTAAGTTAAAGGGCCCTGGTATATGATAATTATATTTTTTGGGCCTCCTGGCATTGGAAAGGGGACCCAGGCTGAGATTATAGCTCAGAAGTACGCATTAAAAGCTATTTCAACAGGAGGTATTTTGCGGGCAGAAATTGCCAAAGGCACACCTCTTGGGAAGAAGGTTAAAGAGATTGTAGAGAAAGGATTATATCCAGACGATAGTCTTATTTTAGACCTTTTAAAAAAGGAAATGCATACAGTTAAGTCCAAAGGGTTTAAGGGTATGATACTAGATGGAGTTCCCAGAACCCATAACCAAGCTGAGGCTCTGTCCAAAATGCTTAAAGAAGAAGGGGAAAAGGTTGGTGCTGTTATCCTTTTGGAAGGAAGAGAAGAAGATCTTATAGAAAGGATTAAAGGACGTTTTGTATGTTCTAAGTGTGGAACTTTCTATCATGAAAAAACAAAGCTTCCGAAAAAGGAAGGAATATGCGATATATGCGGAAGTTCTTCTTTTGCAAAGCGGAGTGATGATACAGAAGAAACATTAAAAACGCGTTTAGATGTATATAGAACGCAAACAGAACCTCTTGTTTCTTATTATGAGAAGAAAGGGGTAGTACATCGTGTAGATGGTTTGCAGCCAATTACACAAGTTACACACCAGATTGAAAAGATTTTAAAGGAAAAGCTTGACTCTTGAGGGTCTGCTTTAGTAGAAATCACATTTAGACCTTTAAACTAGGGAAGAATGTTGAAGGTAAGAGTAAGTTAAAGAAAAGGAGTATATATCGTGCCACGTATAGCGGGTGTTAACATCCCAACGAACAAGCGCGTTGAAATAGGATTACAGTACATTTATGGAATTGGTCCAGCACGTGCGCGGGATATTTGCGAAAAAGCAAAAATTTCTTTAGATACACGTGTTCATCAATTATCGGACGAAGACGTATTGCGTATTCGAGAAATTATCGACCGAGATTTCCAAGTAGAAGGAGATTTACGTCGTGAAATAGGAATGAATATTAAGAGATTGATGGATCTTGGGTGTTATCGTGGGTTACGCCATCGTAAAGGACTTCCTGTACACGGACAGCGTACACATTCAAACGCACGGACAAGAAAAGGTCCAGCGAAGCCTATCGCAGGTAAAAAAGCATAATTTTAGATTAAGAAGGTTTGTATAAATGGCACAAGCACAACCAACAACACGTGTTCGTCGGCGGGAACGGAAAAATATCGTAGCTGGCGTCGTCCATGTGAATGCAACGTTTAACAATACAATGATCACCATTACCGATCCTCAAGGGAATGCTGTTGCATGGTCTTCAGCAGGTATGAAGGGATTTAAGGGGTCTCGTAAGTCTACACCTTTTGCGGCTCAGATTGCTGCAGATGATTGTGCTCGTAAGGCCATGGAGCATGGATTAAAGACAGTTGATGTTGAAGTGAATGGTCCAGGGACTGGTCGTGAATCTGCTTTGAGAGCACTTCAATCTGCAGGGCTTGTTATTACTTCTATTAGAGACGTTACACCTGTTCCTCATAATGGGGTACGGCCTTCTAAGAGACGGCGTGTTTAAAAAATTAAGAACATCTAAGGTTCTTAAATAGGTTTTTTGTTTTTTATTTATGAGGGCTAAGAAAAAGGGGCTTTTACTGTGATTCAAACGAATTGGCAAACACTTATAAAACCAAGCAAGCTTGAAATTCAAGGAGATAAAACTTCTGGACGTGAAGCTGTTGTTATTGCTGAGCCACTTGAGCCAGGCTTTGGTTTAACTCTTGGAAATGCTCTTCGCCGGGTTCTTTTATCTTCTTTACAAGGCGCTGCTATAACATCCATCCATATAGAAGGGGTGTTGCATGAGTTTTCCAGTGTTCCTGGTGTAATGGAAGATGTAACAGACATTATTCTTAATATTAAAAGCCTTGCTCTAAGCATGCATGAATCTGGTACCCGTAAAATGCGCATTCGTGCTGAAGGGCCTTGTGCGGTAACGGCTTCTATGATTGAGTCTGGGCCAGAAATTAGCATCTTAAATCCTGACCTTGTGATTTGCACTTTAGATAAGGGAGCAAAATTATCCATGGATCTAACAGTAGAGACTGGCCGTGGGTATGTTCCAGCTGCGCAAAACCGCAAAGAAGATGCTGCTATAGGTGTTATCCCTATAGATGCTTTGTTCAGTCCTATTCAGCGCGTATCTTATAAGGTAGAAAATACCCGTGTTGGCCAGATGACAAACTATGATAAGCTCATTATGACCATTCAAACAAATGGTGCAGTGAAGCCTGAAGATGCTGTGGCTTATGCAGCGCGTATCTTACAAGATCAATTTCAGCCCTTCATTAACTTTGAGGAGCCAAAAGATCAGCCAAAAGAAAAAGAGTCTGGCGTTGAAAATTCTATTATGCGTAATCTTTTGAAGCGCGTTGACGAGTTAGAGCTTTCTGTTCGTTCTGCGAACTGTCTTAAGAACGAAAATATTGTTTATATTGGGGACTTGGTTCAAAGAACGGAACATGATCTCTTAAAAACCCCCAATTTTGGTCGTAAATCCCTCAATGAAATTCGAGCTGTTCTTGATGGAATGAATCTCCATCTTGGTATGGAAATTCCAGAATGGCCGCCCGAGAACATTGAAGAGCTTACAAAGAAGCTTGAAGAACCCTTCTAAGCGTTAAAATAAAGGAGTAGTAGTTATGCGGCATGGTGACGCACATCGTAAGTTTGGACGTACAAAGTCTCAGAAAAAGGCCCTTTTTTCTGGTTTATCTGCTGCTCTTATTGAGCATGAGCAGATTAAAACAACATTACCAAAGGCAAAGAGCATTCGTCCTATTGTAGAAAAATTAGTGACCCTAGGAAAAAAAGGGAGCCTTCATGCACGTAAGCAAGCTCTCAGCTATTTGGGAAGCGAAGAAATCGTGCGTAAGCTTATAGATACACTTGGAGCTCGCTATAAAGAACGTGCTGGTGGGTATACCCGTATCCTTAAGGCGGGCCATCGCGTGGGGGATTGTGCTCCCATGGCCGTTATTGAGTTTGTGGATCGTGATACCGAAGCTAAAGGAGCAAAAGATAAGGCCCGTATGGCGGCTCTTGCTGCTGCGCAAAATGAAGCTGAGGCAGGATCTGCTGCTTAATCAAATAGTTTTGAAAAATAATCGAAAAAGAGGGTTTTAATGCCCTCTTTTTTTGTTATAGTTATTTTTAATCATCATACAAAAAAGTATAATACACAGATATTTTTCTAAATATCAGCGAGTTAGTTTATATTTTTTGTAAATCAGCTTATTTTTACTAATAAAAGCATATTGAGTGGGGAAAAATGATTTCAAAAAAAGTAAAGATCTATGTACTGGCAATGGCAAGCATATATTTTATGAGTATCAATAGTTCATTTGCATTCACTCCAGAGGAAGAGGGTGATCGGGATTCTAGGTTAAAAAATTCCTTAAGCCCAGGCCAAAATAGTGGAAAATTATCCTCTCCAGGGGAAGCCGTTGTTGCAAGGGATGCACAGACAAGCTTTTGCGGATTAGGGGTACGGGGAGTTCCACATAAAGCAATGGAAGGGAGTAGAGATACAGTAGGTGGACATGAACAACCTAGCGAATGGACACCAGATTTAGATACTGTAAGAAACTCTCCAAAGACCATGCACTATCTAGTGTCTTCTTCTTTACGAAAATCCGCAACTTATCCAATACTAGATATTTTGATGAGAAGATATGGTATTAATAATGCAGAATATAGGCCTGCCGAATATTTTAATGAAGGTGATTTTGTTAGTTTTTTAGAAGCATTTAGGCAAAGTGGTCGGGGGACAGCATGTATTTCAAATCCCTTTAAGTTTACAGCAGCAAAATATGTAGACGAAACAACTGAAAGGGCAAAATTAACCGGTGCTATTAATTTTATTTATAACAGAGGTGGAAGACTTATTGGTGATAATTTAGATGGAGAAGCTTTCTTGGCAGGTATGAAAGCAGAGCGAGTGGTATTTAGAAATACTTCTATGCTCATTATTGGATGTGGAGGATGCGCGACAGCTGTGGCTATAGAGCTGCTATCAAAGGATGGAGCAGTAAGAAAATTTGGATTAGCTGATATAGATCCAAGAAACCGATCTAAGTTAGCTGAAAAATTAAGGACTATAAGTCTGCAAAGACGCGTAGACCTAATAATACAAGAGTATGATTGTAATAAACTCGTGGATTATGCAGATTTCGAAGATCCCTATGAAGTAGTTTATCATGCTGCAGGGGTTGGAAAAGAATCAGTATCAGACGGTCAATCTCCTTTTAAGAGTGGAGACATATTACCTTCTGGAAGGGTTATTGCCGTAGATGCAAACTATAGACCACAAACAACACCTTGCTTAAAAGCTTTTCAAGCTAGGGGAGATGACCTTAGGAACGGTTTTTCGCATATGCTTCATTCAACATTACTTCACTTTTATGAGATAACTGAAAGAAGAGTCAGTTTAACATTTGCAGAAGCAGTGAGAATTCTTGTCGAAGAATCTCCTGCATTGTATCAAGGGTTATTACCTCTTGATGAATTAGACTTATAGCCTGTATGAAAGACAACGAAAGCGAGCTTTTATTTAAGGAGGAGAAGAAAGAAAAAGATCTTTCTTCTCCTCCGATACCGCTTGCGGAGCAGTTACGTCCCCAAACCTTAAAAGACATCGTAGGGCAAGAGCATCTTTTAGGGCCTAAAGGTGCTTTGCACCATATGATAGAAACAGGGCATTTAAGCTCGTTTGTTTTATGGGGCAAGCCTGGGACGGGGAAAACTACTATTGCGCGACTGTTAGCCAAGCTTTTTCCTGTAGAGTATGAAAGCGTTTCCGCTATTTTTACGTCTGTTCAGGATTTAAAAGCGATTTTCGAAAAAGCCCGCTTTTATAAGACGCAAGGAAAACAAACGCTTCTTTTCGTAGATGAAATTCATCGTTTTAATCGGGCCCAGCAAGATGCTTTTCTGCCTGTCATAGAAGATGGGACCATTATTCTGGTGGGGGCAACGACAGAAAATCCTTCTTTTGAGTTGAACGCGGCTCTTCTTTCGCGGTGCCAGGTTTTTACGTTAGATCCTTTGTCTGAAGAAGATTTAGAAGTTATTTTACAACGCGTAGAAAAAACGCTTTCCTTATCTCTCCCAATTACGTCCGAAGCGCGTACCTATCTTACTCAACTAGCTTCAGGAGATGCACGGTATTTGCTCAGTCTTGTGGAGAATCTCCTACCTTTAACTAAAAATGCAAAGAAATCTCTCACTCTAGAAGAAATAGGACCTTTCCTGGCAAAGCGCCAAGCTCTTTACGATAAGAACAGGGAAGAGCATTACAATCTTATTAGTGCCCTTCATAAGTCTGTACGCGGATCAGATCCAGATGCGGCCTTATATTGGTTTTGTCGTATGTTAGAGGGAGGAGAGGATCCGCTTTATATAGGTCGGCGTGTTTTACGGATGGCTGTGGAGGATGTAGGGTTGGCCGATCCCCGGGCAGCTAACATAGCCATGACAGCTTTAGAAATCTATGAACGGTTGGGGTCTCCCGAAGGTGAGCTTGCTTTAGCAGAAGCTATTGTGTATATGGCGGTATCTCCTAAGTCTAATAGTGTCTATAGAGCCTTCCCTGTGGCAAAATCTAAGGCCAAGGCAACAAGCCATTTAGCTCCCCCTAAGCATATTCTAAATGCACCAACTTCTATGATGAAAAAAATGGGCTATGGAAAAGGGTATATCTATGATCACGAGGTTGAAGGAGGCTTTTCGGGACAGTCCTATTGGCCTGATACTATGGAACCCTGTACGTTCTATGAACCTAAGGATCAGGGCATGGAACAGAAAATTAAGGAACGTTTGACGTATTTAAAAAGCTTGCGTACCCAAAAATAAGAAAGAGGAATTATATGATGAGGTTACTTTGGCTAATGGTACAAGCGTACCTACCTCTCCCATGCATAAAGGCAACATACAAATAGCGGATTAAGGAAGATAAAAATGGTGCCCGCTGCCAGACTCGAACTGGCACGACCAGAGGCCGACAGATTTTAAGTCTGTTGTGTCTACCGATTCCACCAAGCGGGCGCCTAAAGCGGACATTACAAGATTTCTTTTCTCCACTCAAGAGAAAGATGAATTTTTTCTTAAGACCGGACAAAATTTAAATGTTCTTAAAAAGAAAGAAGTTTCATTTGCAGGATAATCTTCTCAAGATGCAAAGAGGGTTGTAATTCAAGATAGATCTTTATTTAAAATTAAAAAATTTCTTCTTTTGCTCCTGGGCGAGGAGAAAAATATTTTTCGAATTTGTTTGGAACTTCTAGCCATTCGTCCGCATCTTGGGGAGGGTCTTTTCTGTGGGTAATATTTGGCCAGATATTTGCATACTGTTTATTCATTTCTACCCACTTTTCTGCACCAGGTTCTGTATCATGGATAATAGCTTCAGCTGGACATTCAGGAACGCAGACTGCACAATCAATACATTGTTCGGGATCAATAACGAGCATATTTGAGCCTTCATAGAAACAATCTACAGGGCAGACAACAACACAGTCTGTATACTTACATTTAATGCAGGCTTCCGTAACAACGTAGGTCATATATTCTTATAATCCTTTCAAAACAAAAGGTAAAATTCCACCAGCTTCCAAATACGCAACTTCTTCTTGCGTGTCAATGCGGCATAGAAGCTCGATAGGATGGGACGTCATTTTTTTAGGGTAATGAATAGTAAGGATTGCTTTCATTTTAGGTTTTATATGGTTTTCTTTTGCTGTTATGTCAAAAAGTTCTTCTCCTGTGAGATTTAAAAGTTGGGCTGTTACGCCTTTGGGAAGCTCAAAAGGAAGAATACCCATACCTATAAGGTTGGATCGATGAATGCGTTCAAAGCTTTCTGCAATAATAGCTTGAATTCCTAAAAGCTTAGGGCCTTTAGCTGCCCAATCACGAGAAGATCCTGTGCCATATTCTTTCCCCGCAATAACAACGAGAGGTGTCTGTTCTTTTCTATAAGCTTGGGCTGCATCAAAGACAGAAAGTATATCAGGAGCAAGAGAGGGATCTTTTGGAAAATACTTTGTTATGCCTCCAGGTATGTCTGGCGTTATGAAATTATTCAGTCGGATATTAGCAAAGGTTCCTCGCACCATAACTTCATGGTTACCACGTCGCGAGCCGTAGGCATTGAAGTCTACAGGTTTTATACCTTGTTCCATGAGATAGTCTGCGGCAGGACTTCCCATTTTTATGGCACCTGCAGGTGAAATGTGGTCTGTTGTAACGCTATTTCCAAGGATAAGAAGAGCACGAGCCTGCTCGATATGAATTTTTGTTATCTTTTCTAGAGGAGGATCTAAAAAAGGAGGCTTTTTGACATAGGTACTAGTAGGGTTCCAGTTATAGGTTATTCCTTGAGGAACTTTAAAATTATGCCACGCATTTGTTCCTTCTGTGATGGTTTTATATTTTTCTATAAACATTTGAGGTGATATGTGGCTTTGAATAAGGGATTGAATCTCTTTATTAGAAGGCCAAATATCTTTTAAATAGACAGGATTTCCTTTTTGATCAAAGCCCAAGATATCTTCTCGTAAGTTTATAAAAATAGATCCTACTAAAGCATAAGCGATCACAAGGGGAGGAGAAGCTAGAAAACTTGCTTGGACAAGAGGATTAATGCGTCCATCAAAGTTTCTATTACCTGAAAGAACGGCACACACAACTAAATCTTGTTCTTGAATTTTTCTGCTAATGGAAGGGTTTAAAGGCCCTGAATTTCCAATGCAGGTCGTACAGCCGTATCCTACTAAATTAAAACCGAGACAGTCTAAGTCTTTTTGAAGGTGGGTTGCTTCCAGATAAGACGTGACAACTTGCGAGCCAGGGGCTAGAGAAGTTTTAACCCAAGGCATGGGGATAAGCCCTTTTTCTAGAGCTTTACGAGCTAAAAGACCGGCGCCTAGCATTACAAAAGGATTAGATGTATTTGTACAACTTGTAATCGCAGCAATAGCAATATCGCCTTCTTGAATAGAGCGTGTAGGGTCTTTAAGTTTTTCCTGGGATAAGGAAAGAAGGGGTTTTGTCCGCTCAAAGATCTCTGTAAATTTTTGTGGAACTTGGGAGAGAAAGATTTGATCTTGAGGGCGTTTAGGTCCAGCAATGCAGGGTTCTATGGTAGAAAGATCCACTTCCAAAGTATCTGAGAAAAGAGTAAGCATTTGCTCTTTTTCATCTCGCCAGAGTCCTTGGGCTTTGGCGTAAGCTTCTACTAATTGAATGTTCTCTTCAGATCTGCCTGTAAAGCGTAAATAAGAAAGAGTTTCATTATCAATAGGAAAAAAGCCGCAAGTAGCCCCATATTCAGGAGACATATTTGCAAGGGTAGCTCGATCCGCTAAAGAAAGATAGGAAAGTCCATCTCCATAATATTCTACAAATTTACCTACCACATTTTTTTGGCGAAGCAGATTGGTAATAGTTAAAACAAGATCTGTCGCTGTAACTCCTTCTTGAAGTTGTCCTTTTAAATGAACTCCTATAACTTCTGGAATAATCATGGAAAGAGGTTGAGCCAATAGAGCAGCTTCTGCTTCAATGCCACCAACTCCCCATCCTAAAACTGAAAGCCCATTTATCATGGTTGTATGGCTGTCTGTACCAAGGACAGTATCAGGAAAGGCAAGAAGACGACCTTCATTATCTTTTTTTGCCCTAACGACATGTGCTAGATATTCTAAGTTTACTTGATGGCAAATGCCTGTTCCAGGGGGTACTACTCTAAAATTTTTAAAAGCCGTTTGACCCCATTTTAGAAATTCGTAGCGTTCTTTATTGCGTTTCAGTTCTATGTCAACATTTTCTTCATAAGCTGTGGGTGTTTTATAATGATCTACGGTAACAGAATGGTCGACTATAAGGTCTACAGAAATAATAGGATTAACGCATGTAGGGTCTTTATTTTCTTTAAGGAGAGCATCTCGCATCATAGCAAGATCCACCATGGCAGGAACACCTGTAAAGTCTTGCATTAATATACGTGCTGGCTGAAATAAAATTTCTTGAGAACTGGCGCCTTTTTTAAGCCATTCAAGGAAAGCCAATATATCTTCTTCAATAGTATCTTTTCCTTGTCGGAGTATATTTTCAAGAAGAATTTTTAAGGAAAAAGGAAGGGCCCCAATACTTTTAAATCCTAATTCTTCTAGTTTTTTCAAACTATAATAGATATAGGTTTTATTCCCAATAAAGAGGGAATCTTCAATATCCTGTGGTAAGGATCTTGCCATGTAAAAACTCTATTTGTGTTATAAAAGACGTTTAACTATACGCTTTTTCATTGTGCCAGCAAAGAGAGGTATTTTTGTTAAAGAGTTTCCTTTATACTTAATAAAAAAGGATATTTTTGTGTCGTCTAGAAAAAAAAGTAATTCATCCAGAAAGACAGACTATTTTCCCTCAAAAGAAGAAATACTTTCTTTTATGGAAACAGCCTCTTCACCTAAGATATCTAAACGGGAGATTGCGCGGGCTTTTAATTTAAAAGGAAATGATAGACATAAGCTAAAAAGCCTTCTGCAAGAGATGACAAAGGAGGGTGATTTGGAGATAGGAAGAGGTCGTACTTTGCGTAAGCAGGGAACACTGCCACCTTATTGCCCTGTAGATATTATTGGACTGACGCAGGAAGGCTTTCCCATAGGCTGTGCGGTTCAAGAAGAAGGAAAAGAGTGTTTTTCTCCCATTTATTTTCTTAATCCCATGCCTAAAGGAGATAATTTAGCTATTGGAGATAGGGTTTTAGCAAAACTAACAAAAGGGGAAGGGCCTTATACATATACAGGATCTCTTATTCGTCCCATAGAGGATAATACAAAAGAGATCATTGCTCTTTATAAAGAATCTCCTAAAACGGGTCCTTATATTGTGCCTACGGATCTAAGACTAAATGAATCTTATCCTGTGGATCCAAAGTTTACCCATCAAGCAAAGCCAGGAGATTTAGTTCGTGTGCTTTTGCGGGAAGATTTTTCTGGAAAACGGTATGGAAGATCTCATGCTGCTCATAGCCCAGTTCGTATTTTGCATGTATTGGGACATGAATCTGATCCTAAGCTTTTTAGTCTTATTGTTATTCATGCTTTAGGTATTCCTACCACTTTTAAAGATAAAAGCCTGGAAGAAGCGGAACAAGCAGTAGTTCCTTCTCTTGGAAAACGGCAAGATTTACGGACTTACCCGCTGGTGACCATCGATGGAGAGGATGCGCGTGATTTTGATGATGCGATTTGGGCAGAACCAGATACAGATCCTAAAAATCCAGGGGGATTCCATCTAATAGTGGCTATTGCGGATGTGGCTTATTACGTACGTCCTGGATCTAGTTTAGAGCATGATGCATATGAGCGAGGAAACTCTGTGTACTTCCCAGACCGAGTGGTTCCTATGCTTCCGGAGGCGCTTTCTAACAATTTGTGTTCTTTAAGACCTAATGAAGATAGAGCTTCTTTGGTGTGTCATTTATGGATTAATGCAAAAGGGGATATTCTTTCCTTTCATTTTGCGCGTGCACTTATAAAATCTCACGCTCGATTAACGTATACGCAAGTGCAAGCCTTTTTACAGGGGCATTTTTCTAGCAGTGATACTATCCCAGAGAAAGTAAAAAGTCTTATACCTATTCTTTATGATTCCTATAAAGCTTTATCTAAAAATAGAGAAGCGCGAGGTACATTGGATTTAGATTTACCAGAGCGGCAAGTTTTCTTTGATTCTTTGGGGCGTGTGGAAAAAATTATAGAAAAACCTCGCTATGAGAGTCATAAGCTTATAGAAGAATTTATGATTGCGGCTAACGTGGCTGCTGCTACCTTCCTTGCTAATACGACTCTTCCATGTATGTATCGTGTTCATGATACGCCGGCTTTTGATAAAATTGAGACCTTACGTGGCGTGTTAAAACCCATGGGTTTTGGTTTGCCTCCTCAAGGACAAATTAGTCCTAAAGATATGAATAAGCTTCTTCACCAAACGCGGCGACATCCAGAAGAACATCTTGTCCATCAGCTTGTGTTGAGATCTCAAGCCCAAGCTGTATATAGCCCACGTAATATTGGGCATTACGGTTTAGGCCTTGCAAAATATGCGCATTTTACATCTCCTATTCGCCGCTATAGCGATCTTCTCATTCACCGGGCACTTGCGACTGCGCTTTCTTTAGGAGAAGGAAGTCTTCCTGAAGACATAACTTTTGAGGATTTTGAAGAAATAGGTTTTCATATCTCTCAAACAGAACGCCGGGCTATGCAAGCAGAACGCGAAACCATGAGCCGCTACCTTATTTCTTATATGGAAGATCATATTCGTGCTGAGTTTGAAGCTTGCATTACAGGTGTAACTCGGTCAGGTGTCTTTGTTGAAGTGCTTGAGAATGGAGCTAATGGTTTTGTTCCTGCACGTCTATTGCCTTATGATCGATATACTTATAGCGAGAAAACACTTTCTCTGAAGGGAATGAGAGGTAAAATATTTAAACTAGGAGATCTTGTGCGCGTGCAGTTGTTAGAAGCTAGCTCTCTTACGAATAATCTTATTTTTAGAGTAGTGGAAGAACATTCTACTTTCCGAAGATCTAAAAAGATTCCCAGAAAGAGAAAAAAGTAAGAGAAAAAAGTAACTAGGATTCTATTGAAAGAAAGAATACTATTTCTGTAAAGCTTTCCAGCGCAGGAAAGATCTAAGAAGTATAAGGGAGATAAAAATGGAAAAGTATTATACAGTATACGGTTGTTTTTCTAGCATAGTAGTGAGTATGTGGCTTATGTCATTTAACCTAGCAGCAACTGGCGTTGACTACTATCGGTGTGGACAGGATAGGGTATGCGGTGGTGCAGCTTCAAGATTTGTTGAGTATGTTGCGAAAGTAAAAGCAGATAAAATGGAAAAGAGGAGGATGGCTAAGTAAAAGCTATTTACCAAACTTCCTTAACACCTGATAAGTTTAGGGGATTAGACAAAAAATGTCATACCGCGGCTTGACTGCTGTATCGATGAGTACAGACAAGATTTATGAAAACTTGTTATATTTTTTAGTAAAATATTTGAGAGCTCTAAAGAGCTCAAAGTATTATCCTGGATCCCGCGATCAAGTCGCGGGATGACGACTTTTGCAAATTTGTCAGGTGTTAAGCTAAACTTCAGACTTTTCTATCAGTCTCTTATAAAGTATATAAGGTAACTGTATATTTTATAGGAGACTTTTTTATGGAATCCTCTCATCCAAAAGACTTACCCTGTGTAGCTCAAAAAGGGCCTTATCCTGTAGAGATAGAGGCCGGAAAAAAATATTACTGGTGTACATGTGGGCTCAGTCAAACGCAACCCTTTTGCGATGGAACGCATAAGGGTACAGGTTTAAAGTCCTTATGTTTTGAAGAAGGTCAAGGGGAGACTGTCTATTTATGTGGATGTAAACATACAAAAACGCCTCCTTTTTGTGATGGCTCCCATTCTTGTTTATAATTGTATGTGAGAAGGTTTTACGTATGAAGAGTTTAAAAAATATTATTTGTTGTGCTTCTACAGTACTCTTTTTGAATGCGTGTAGTTCGGATAAAGACCAGCCCTTTGTTTTTGAGGCCCCTTGTGTACGTCCTATGGTTGTAGGGGAGCTTTCCGAAATGATGTATGAAGGAACGTCTGAAAAAGATCCTTCTTATGCGGCTGCTATTACGAATGTTTGGGCAAAATGTGAAAAGAAAGCAAATCAAAATCAAGAGCATGCAGCTCTCTTCACACGTTTTCTTATAAAGCGGCTCCAAGATGGTACCGAGCAAGAAATTAAAGTCCCTTATTTTGTGGTATTAGCTGACAAAGAGGAGAACCTTTTCTTTAAAAAGGAGGGCGTCGTTATAGCGTCTTATGGTAAAAAGCAAAAGCGTGTATTACCTGTGGGAGAAATTGAATTAACTTTCTCTCTTCCCGAGGGGCGTACCTTGGAAGATCTTCATTTCTTGGTAGGGCTTCAGGTAGATGCAGCGCAATTAGAAAAGAATATCAACAAACGCCAAAAGAGAGTTGTTTCTCCTAAAAAGTAAAGAAGATTAGATAAAGGCTTTATTTCTTTTGTCTGTCTTCTAATGTTTTATAAGCTTCTGAAATAGAGAAAAGGTCTGATGTATGGTTATAATCAGAACTTGGTTGTATATAGGGGGTACCTACCCAAGGACGATCAGGCTCTGTCCTATCTGGGGAGCTATAAACACTAGAAGGTGAATAAGCTTTAATAGCTTTATGCAAATCTAGCCCGAAACTACCAAATGTAAAATAACCTGCAGCAGAAAAAGGGAATGGGGTAGCAATAGCAGTTACCATAAGTTTTGCTCTAAGAGGATATAGACCTGCGTAAATACCATTTCTATCGTTAATTAATCCATCTTTTATATAGATAATAGTGTTCTCTCCTTTTGAGAGGAAGAGATCATACTTTTTAAATGTGTCTATAGCATATCCTCCTGTTTCAGGGGACACTCCGTGAAGAGAGACAGCTAAAGTAGAGGCTGGGAACTTAGAAAAAACGCTATAAAAAGGAATCTCTTTTCTAAATTGCATTATTACCCGGCCTTGGTTTCCGATAACTCTATAATCACTTTCCCCCAATCGCAGTATTCTTCTAGTTCTATCTACGTGGTGAGCAATATCTATAAATGCTCTTTTGTCTGGTTCAGATAACTGTGAAATGGCTTGTCTAACATCAACAGTCCTAGAAACGGGCTCTTTAGCGGCAGTGGGCTTTTCGTAAGGACGTATAGCGTCCACGTTCGCATAGGGAAGAGAGCACCCTATTATAATAGCTATACTACGATAAAAAATGTGAGAATTTAAAAAAGAATGATACATAACGTTGCCTACTTTTGATTTTTTTATTTTCTTTAAAAAGTATAGGACACCCTTTAAAAAATGCAAGGTACTTATTAAAAGATTCCATGACAAAAGAGAGGAAATGCGGTATTTTCAACAGGATTGAAAAACTTAATATTTAAGAGATTAGAGAGCATGCCAAAGCTTACCATCAATGGAAAGGAAATAGAGATAGAAGCTGGAGCTACTATTTTACAGGCATGTGAGAAGGCAGGAGCTGAGATTCCGGTCTTTTGTTATCATTCTCGTCTAAAGATTGCAGGAAATTGTCGCATGTGTTTAGTGGAGATGGAAAAGTCTCCTAAGCCTATTGCGTCTTGTGCCATGCCCGCAAGCGAAGGAATGGTTATTCATACAAACACACCTATGGTGGAAAAGGCTCGTAAAGGTGTTCTAGAGTTTCTCTTAGCAAATCATCCTTTGGACTGTCCTATTTGTGATCAAGGGGGAGAGTGTGATTTACAAGATATCACCATGGCCTATGGTCCAGATAAAAGTAGGTTTAAAGAGAACAAAAGGGCGATTGTAGATAAAAATTTTGGACCTCTTATTAAAACAGCGATGACGCGATGTATTCAGTGTACACGATGTGTACGGTTTTCAGATGATATTGCAGGTGTACCAGAGCTTGGAGCTGTGTATAGAGGGGAGCATATGGAAATCTCTACGTATATACAAAAAGCTCTTTCTTCAGAATTATCTGGGAATATGATTGATATTTGCCCTGTCGGAGCGCTGACATCTAAGCCTTATGCTTATAAAGGGCGATCTTGGGAGCTTACTAGTACAGAGTCTATTGATGTGTTAGATGCCGTGGGATCTAATATTCGGGTTGATACGCGTGGATTAGAGGTCATGCGTGTTCTTCCCAAGCTTAATGAAGATATTAACGAAGAATGGATTTCTGATAAGACGCGTTTTGCCTGTGATGGGCTACGGTATCAACGTTTAGATCGACCTTATATCCGTAAAGAAGGAAAATTAGAAGAAGCGTCTTGGGAAGAAACATGGGAATATCTACGAGCAAAACTTAAAGATGTAAAAGGAGAAGAAATAGGGGGAATTGCCGGAAATTTGATAGATGCAGAGGCTTTATTTTCTTTAAAATCTTTGCTGGATGCTTGGGGAAGTCCTTATCAAGATGCTTGCCAGGAAGAGGCCTATCCTTATA
>CAYUAL010000005.1:0-7457 GCA_964442815.1 uncultured Alphaproteobacteria bacterium
GACCAAAATTATCCCCTATATATCCCCAAAAAATAGCTGCAAATGGTCGAATAACAAAAGAAGAGGAAAAGGTAAAAATAGCAAGAAACTTAGCTACAAGAGGATCTGTTTTTGGCATAAAATAAGGTGTTATCACAAAAGCTAAGTGGCTAAATAACATTAGATCGAAGTATTCTAGAAAATTACCTGTGACAACAATACCTAACGCTTTTTTTTCATTAGTAGAGAAAGTTTTGAGACTTTTGGGAAGTGTAGCAGTATGAGTCATGAGTTGTTTAAGCCTTAAAGTATCTAGCTAAATGTTATATAAAAAATATAAATATAAAAGCCTTTTTTTAGGCCTTAGCTATTTCAGCCTCAATTTTTAGATTAAAAGGGGATAAATAAGAATTTGCTTCCTGACAAAGAAAATCAAGGTCTTGTAAAGACAAAGCTTCACATCGAAACGTGAGAGCTTCCTGAGTATTAGAAGCCCGTATCCCCCACCATCCCTTTTTTTCTTTTTTTAGACGAATGCCATCTAAATCATCATAAGGAATCTTTAAAGATTGGAGTTTCTTTTGAATTTCTTCGATAATAGTAGTTTTTGAAAGACCTGATCCTTCTATATCAATACGTATCTCGGGAGTAGAGAAAGTTTTGGGAAGCTGATCGTAAAAATCTGCTAGAGAAAAACTATTTTGAGATAGAATTTCCATAAGACGCAAAGCAGCATATAAAGCATCATCATAACCATAATACCTATCTGCAAAGAAAATGTGCCCGCTCATTTCACCAGCTAAAGGAGAGTTTAACTCTTTCATTTTTGCTTTAATAATAGAATGGCCAGTGCGGCACATAACAGGGATCCCTCCTTTTCGCGAAATATGATCGAAAAGGAGATCGCTTGCTTTTACATCAGCAAGAATAGGGCTACCAGGTAACTTTTCTAAGACAGATTGAGCAAAAAGCATCATAAGTTGATCGCCCCATAGAATACGTCCTTTCCCATCTACAACACCTAAGCGATCTCCATCTCCATCAAAAGCACATCCAAAGTCAGCATTTGTATCTATTACTTTTTGTTGAAGTTGTTCTAGGTTTTTAGGTACGGTAGGATCAGGGTGATGATTTGGGAAGTTTCCGTCAATCTGCTCATTTAAAAGGATATGCTCTCCCGGTAGAAGAGGAAGAAGCTTTTGGAGTATTTCTCCACAAGCCCCGTTACCAGGATCCCATACTCCTTTAAAAGACCTTAAAAAAAGATCTTTTCTTAAGCGATCAATATAAGAAGAACAAAGATCTATAGACTTTAGATTACCCATATCCGTTGGATTAGGGAGATGGAGAAGAATATTAGAAAGAAGAGCAATATCTTTTCCAAAAAAAGGAGCTCCTAAAAGAGTCATTTTAAAACCGTTATATTCTGCGGGGTTATGAGAGCCTGTTATCATAATACCACCGTGGGCTTTTAAAGCACAAATACCATAGGAAACAAGAGGCGTTGGCCCAATTCCTACAGATGATATGTAAGCACCAGATTCTAAAAGACCTTTTATAAGTTGTTCTTTTAAAAGAGGGGAAGTTAATCTTCCATCCCATCCTACAACAAGGAAAGGATGTTTTTCTTGAGTTCTTTCTTGTGCAATATGTCCAAATGCTCTGCCTATCCAATAAGCGTCTTGAAAGAAGAGGGTTTTCCCAACTACTCCTCTGATATCATATTCTCTTAAAATAGAGGGATTTAGCATGGATTCTTTTTTTGTATAAGATGGGGTTTTTGTTGGATAGGAGGTCGGCCAATAGAGTAGTAGGAAAAAGTAGTTTTTCTAATTTCATTAAGAGGATATATATTTCTAAGATCTATCATTAATGGTTGCTTCAAAAGAGAAGCAGCTTTGTTTAAATCTAGAGAGCGAAATTCATTCCATTCTGTTAAAATAATAAGCGCATCAGCTTCCTTCATAACACTATAGGCATCAGATACGTAAGAAACAAAGGGAAGATGCTTCTTAGCTTCTTGCATTCCAATGGGGTCATAAGCTTGAATTTTTGCACCATTTTCATGCAAGATAGGTAAAATAGTAAGAGCAGGGCTGTCACGCATATCATCTGTATTTGGTTTAAAAGTAAGGCCTAAAACTCCAAGGGTTTTGCCTTTAACAGTGCCATCACAAGAAGAAATAATTTTTTGAGCCATTTCTTTTTTACGTTTATTATTAGATTGAATGACAGCTTCAATAATAGAAAGAGGAGCAAGATACTCTTGTGCGGCTTTTGCGAGAGCAAGAGTATCTTTTGGAAAACAAGAACCTCCATAGCCTGGCCCGGCGTGCAAGAATTTTGAACCTATACGATTATCTAATCCTATAGCAGTTGCTACAGTTTGAACGTCTGCATTACAAGCTTCACATAAATTAGAGATCTCATTAATAAAAGCTATTTTTGTGGCTAAGAACCCATTAGCAGCATATTTAATAAGCTCAGCTGTTTCTAGTGAAGTAAATACTATAGGTGTCTCCCGTAAATAAAAGGGACGATAAAGACTCTGTAATACCTGACGAGCATGATCAAATTCAGTCCCAACGACAACGCGATCAGGTCTCATAAAATCTTCAATGGCAGAGCCTTCTCTTAAAAATTCAGGGTTAGAAGCAACTTCTATAGAAAAACCAGGATGCTTTTTATGGATTAGCTCTAAAATCTTACGTCCTGTTCCAATGGGAACAGTAGATTTTGTTACAATTACGGAAGAATGGGTAAGATTTTGAATAATTTCTTCAGCAGCTTTAAACACATAAGTTAAATCAGCATGCCCATCTTCTTGTCTGGTAGGGGTACCAACAGCAATAAAAACAGCATCGGCTTTATGAAGAGCTTTTTTTAAATCTGTAGTAAATATAAGACGTCCAGATTTTGCATTTTTTAAAACGAGACTTTCTAATCCTGGTTCATAGATAGGAAGTATACCCTTATTTAGGTTTTCTATTTTTTGGATATCCTTATCTACACAACATACTTCTACGCCAAATTCAGCAAAACCTGCTCCCGAAACAAGACCTACATATCCTGTACCTACAATAGCAATGCGCATTCTTTAAAAACCTTCTTTTTTAAAACTTAGAGGCATATTCTGCTAAAATATGCTTCATTACTTCATTTAGATCTTTTCTTTCTAAAG
This sequence comes from uncultured Alphaproteobacteria bacterium, assembly GCA_964442815.1. Lineage (GTDB taxonomy): Bacteria > Pseudomonadota > Alphaproteobacteria > 16-39-46 > 16-39-46 > CAYUAL01. The sequence continues at coordinate 3,161 of CAYUAL010000005.1, forward strand.
CAAAAGCTATGGTTGCTTCTAAAAGACCTGTGCGTTTTCCACAATCAAAACGTTTTCCTTCAAATAATAAGCCATGTAAGGGCATTTTTTGAGTAAGAGAATAAGCTATGGCATCCGTTAATTGAATTTCCTCATTTGTTCCTTTATGAGGATTAGATAAAGGTTCAAAAATATATGGGTCCAAGATATATCGTCCTATAACGGCAAAAGAAGAAGGTGCTTGAGAAGGAGCAGGTTTTTCTACAATGCCTTTCGCTTTCAGAAGACAATTTTCTCGCTTTTCTACATCTATAACCCCATAGTGCTGTGTTTGGTCAGGTGTCACTTCTTGCAAAGCTACGAGATGACCTTGCGAGCCATTCGTTTGATAAGAATCTATCATTTGAAGTAAACAAGGTGATTTACTAAGAATAAGATCATCTGCAAGCAGGACAGCAAAAGGTTCATCGTTAATAAGATGACGAGCGCACCATACAGCATGACCAAGGCCTAAAGGCTCTTGTTGACGGACGTAAGAAATTTGCCCTGCTTTTAAGAGAAAACTATTAACAAGTTCAAGGTCTTCTTGTTTTCCTCTTTTCTCTAATTCGGCATTTAATTCATAAGAATAGTCAAAAAAGTCTTCTATAGCCGTTTTGCCACGTCCTGTTACAAAGATAAATTCCTCTATACCAGCCTTAAGGGCTTCTTCTACGGCATATAAGATTAGAGGCCTATCTACAACGGGCAACATCTCTTTAGGCATAGATTTAGTAGCTGGTAGGAATCGAGTGCCTAACCCTCCAACGGGAAAAACAGCCTTTCTAATAGAACGACTCACTATAGATAATCCTTTAGAATTGTAATAGAATTTTACTAGCCTTACCCTACAAAAATACTATGTTATATACAACAAAAGAACGAGTTTTTGAAATTTTAAATGACTTTAAAGCGTTCCTGAAGAGGTGTGGGTAAATTAATAGACTGAATTAAAGTACGTAATTCTTGTCGAGCGGCAATATGGGAAAGATTTAAGGATAGTCCTATCTCTTTTAAATCAAGAAGGGTAAGTCCAGATAAAAAGAGTTCTCTAAAAACAACGCGTTCACTAAATCCAGCAATAAGTCTAAATCCTATCCGTTTTGAAAGAGAATGAAGAACTTTTTCCATATTTTCTTTATTTTTAGCATGAATATTAGTAAGTCGGTTACGGATAACTATCCAATCAATGGAAGATCGATCTCGAAGGGCCCTATTTTTTTTCTGTTCCCATACCCATTCAGCATAGTGGCTTGGTTTTATGATAGAGAATGTTTCGGGGTCTACATGTGCCATAACATCTAAATCCACAAAACTGTCATTTAAAGGAGTAATAAGAGTGTCTGCATAAGAATGTGCGAGGCGTGAAAGAAACAGGTTATGGCCTGGAGTGTCTATGACAATAAAATCATGTGCGGAGAGGTTTTCGAGAGTATGTATAAAAAGAGCTTCATCTTCTTTTTCAGCAGTACTTTTATTATCAAGGGAAGAAGCATTTAAAGGAATGTGCTGAGAGAAAGGTAATATAGAAGAGTCAAGAACATGGTCCTTTGCATATTTTTGGCGATTTTCGAAGTAACGGGTGAGTGTTCCTTGACGAGCATCGATATCTATTGAACCAACAGAAAACCCAGAGCGCAATAAATTTGTAATAAGATGGATAGCCGTTGTGGATTTTCCGGTTCCACCTTTCTCGTTTCCTAAAACAATGATGTAAGGTTTTGTGCGTATATGGTTAAGAGACATAAAAAATTCCTCTTTATTGAAAGATATGGTGTACTATATGCGAACCTTAATATCTTTTGAAGGCTTTGTCTGTGTTTTTTTAAAAGTAAGCCATCCACTAAGAGTTACACCTAAGCCGACCATTAACACTATCAAAGTTGCAAGAGCATTTATCTGAGGTGTGACGCCTAATTTCACGCTTGAGAAGATAACCATGGGGAGAGTTGTAGTTCCAGGCCCAGAAACAAAACTCGCTATAACAAGGTCATCTAATGAGAGAGCAAAAGCTAATAACCAGGCTGCTCCTAAAGAAGGCGCAATAAGCGGGAGAGTGATAAGAGAGAAAGCTTTTAAGGGTTTTGCTCCTAAGTCCATAGCAGCTTCTATAAGTGTATTATCAAACCCTGTAAGTCTAGCTTGAATAATAGAAGTAGCATAAGCAGTGGCAAGGGTTGTGTGTGCAATCGTGATAGTCGTTATTCCTCTATTCTCTGGCCATCCTATAAGTTGTTTAAGGGAAACAAATAAAATAAGGAGAGAAAGACCAGTAATAACTTCGGGCATTACAAGAGGGGCTGTTATGAGGCCTGAAAAGAAGGTGCGTCCTTTAAATTTTCCGAAACGTACTAAAACAAGGGCTGCTAAAGTTCCCAAAAAAACAGAAAGACTAGCTGAGAGCGTAGCTACTTTCAAACTTACCCAAGCAGCAGAAAGCAGTTGTTTATTTTGGATTAAGCTTTCATACCAACGAAGAGAAAATCCATCCCATACAGTCACAATACGGGACTTATTAAAAGAAAAAGCAATTAAGATAAAGATAGGGGCATATAAAAAAGCATACCCAAAAAGGAGAATGCCAAAATTTAAAGGAGATAAAGCCTTACGCATGCTTATTTTCTTCCTTCGTGTATGTCTCTTTGAAGTTTTTGTAAAAGGAAAATTGGAAATATTAAGAATATGAGTAAGGCAATAGCGACAACTGCAGCAACGGGCCAATCTCGGTTAACAAAGAACTCGTTCCATAAGACACGTCCTATCATTAGAGTATCTGCTCCTCCTAGAAGCTCTGGAATCACGAACTCTCCAACAGCAGGTATGAATACAAGAAGGCATCCAGAAATAATCCCAGGGATGGTTAGAGGAATAATAACGTACCAGAATGCACGAAAAGGTCGACATCCCAAATCATAGGCTGCTTCTAAAAGGGAAGAATCAATTTTTTGGAGTGTAACATAAAGAGGCAGGATCATAAAAGGAAGGTAGCAATATAAAATTCCTAGAACCACAGAAAAATCCCTGTTGAGAAGCTGAAGAGGCTCTTGAATAATTCCCAGTTTGATAAGAAATAAGTTAATTACTCCATTATGACTTAATATACCCATCCAAGCATATACGCGAATAAGAAAAGAGGTCCAGAAAGGAAGAATAATAAGGAGAAGGAAGAGAGGTTGATATTTTGTGGGTGCCTTTACTATGACATAGGCCATAGGATACCCTATAAGTAGGCACCCAAGTGTGGCAAGGGCAGCAAGCCCTAAAGAATTTAGGTACGCTCTAACATACAAATCATCATAAAAAAGATAGGTATAATTTCCTAAGTTGAGTTTTAGGGCTACGGTTTGGGAGTTAATCCACTCTACTATGGGGGTATAAGGAGGTACGCCAATAGTTAATTCAGAAAAACTAATCTTTAATACAAAAAGAAAAGGAATTAAAAAAAAGAAAAGTGCCCAAATATAAGGCAAGAAAATAACTAGAAAGCGTCCTGTACTAAGCCAAACAAACGCTTTTTGTACCCAATCACTTGCTGAGAAGTATCGTATATTCAAGGTTACATGCCTATCAGGTTAGACTGTTAAAACAATGCCGTTTTCAGGCTGCCAATATAAATAAACTTCATCTTCCCATGTAACTGGCTGTGCGGTTAGACGGACAAGATTAGGAAGAGTAGCCAAGACACGAGTACCATTCTTTAATTTAACGTGATAAATAGAAACATCTCCTAAATATTCAATGTCATCTACAACACCTTTTGCTCTATTATAAGGAAAGAAAGCTGATTTGGGAGGAGGAGATTTAGAAATTTTAATTTTTTCAGGACGAACTGCAACAGTTACCTGAGCTCCAGGAGGTATCGTAGCTGAATGACTGATACATAAGTTTGTTGCAAAATTCTCTGCTTGAACAATAACGTAATCTTTTTGATCTTCAAGGATGACTCCTTCAAACATATTTATGGAGCCAATAAAATCGGCTACGAAGCGAGAATTAGGGAATTCATAAATTTCATGAGGCGCCCCAACCTGCCGAATCTGTCCTTCACCCATAATAGCGATACGAGAAGACATAGTCATCGATTCTTCTTGATCATGAGTGACCATAATAAATGTAATACCAACCCGCTCTTGAATTGTAACAAGTTCTAATTGAGTGCGTTCTTTTAATTTTTTATCTAAAGATGCTAATGGCTCATCCAAAAGAAGCAATTTTGGTTGTTTGACGAGACTTCGAGCTAAAGCAACGCGCTGTCTTTGGCCACCTGATAATTGAGAAG
>CAYUAL010000005.1:7467-22272 GCA_964442815.1 uncultured Alphaproteobacteria bacterium
TAGCATAAGAAGCCATCTGCACAAGGTCCAACGCGTTTTTTATACGTTCTTTAATTTCTTTTTGACCTATGGACTCTTGTTTAAGACCGAAAGCAATATTTTTTTCGACTGTCATGTGAGGAAATAGTGCATAAGACTGGAACATCATATTAACTGGGCGTTCATATGGCTCACGATTAGTCATATCAATATCATCAATAAAGATTTTTCCTGATGTGGGTGTTTCAAATCCTGCTAGCATCCTAAGAAGGGTTGTTTTGCCGCATCCTGAACCACCTAGTATTGAAAAAAGCTCACCTTGGTAGATGGAAAGGCTTAAATTATTAACAGCAATAAATCCATCATATTCTTTAGAGACATTTTCAATACGAATATAAGGTTTTATCTTGGGATCCTGCCAGGGTTCCCCTTTATTTTGTTTTTTAGGTGATTTTGAAGGATAGGCCACTTTTACCTCTTTAAGATGTTAGATATTATGTTCCTGTTTTAATACGGACCCAAGATCGGGATCTCCATCTTTCAAAATTTACTGGCGCATTTTTACTAATAAAAAGACGGTCCATAACTTGGGAAGAAGGATAAATAATGGGGTTATCTCTGATCTTTTTAGGAAGATATGAAAGAGAGGCTTTGTTAGGATTAGCATAAAAAACATATTGTGTAATCTTAGCAATAATATCAGGTCGAAGAATAAAATTGATAAATTTATAAGCGTTTTCAGGATGAGGGGCGTCAGTAGGGATAGCCATTATTTCGAACCATATTTCAGCGCCTTGAGTCGGTAGGATATATTCTATGGAAAATTTTTGGTTAATTTCTTTAGCCCTCATTTTTGCTTGTATAACGTCTCCAGACCAACCGAGGGCTAAACAAATTTCTCCATTAACCAATTCTTCTGTAAGAGCTCCAGATGAAAATTTTCGTATAAAAGGTCGAATTTTTTTGAGAAGTTGAATCGCTTGTTCAAATTCAGGTTCAGATGTACTATTAGGATTAAAGCCAAGATATACCAAAACAGAATTAAAAACGTCTAATGCACTAGATTGTAAAGAAACACCACAATTTTGAAATTTCCCAATAATATTAGGGTCATACAGAAGAGCCCAACTTTTTGCAAGTTCATGAGGGTCTTTTTCTGGCCAAAGAGCTTTTAGTTTTTCAGGGACATAGGCAATGCCAATAGTTCCCCACAGATACGGAACTCCATAAATATTTTCAGGGTCTATTTCTTCTAGCTTTTTTAAAAAAGTAGCATCTAAGTTTTTGTAATTGGGTAATTTTTTTCTATCAATGGGTTTATAAATACCAGCTTTAATTTGACGAGCAAAAAAAGGATTTGCAGAAGGAAAAACAAGATCGTATCCTGAATTACCCAATAAAAGTTTAGCTTCTAAAACTTCGTCACTATCATAGACATCATAATTAATTTTAATGCCGGTTTCTTTTTCAAATTCTCCAATAATTTCCGGATCTATATTATCTGTCCAATTATAAATATTTAAAATAGATTCTTCCTTTTGGATTGGAGAGAATGAGGTAGAACTATGATTTGGAAGAGAGTTTTTTTGATTTAAAACTATTTCATACAAAAGCCATGAAATTCCTAAAAGTATAAAAAAGAAGAGAAGAAAAATTCTTTTTTTATCCATATTACCTATAGGCCTATAACATACTGGGGAGCAACAAAAACAAGGGTAAGAGAATCTGCAACCGCTTTATAAGTGATGGTCCCTTCCCATAAATTTAATCCTGTACGTAAATATTCATTTTCTGCAAGTGTTTTTTTAATTCCTTTTGAAGCGATTTCTAGAATAAAAGGTAGAGTTACATTGTTAAGAGATTCAGTTGCTGTTTGGGCTACAGCACTTGGTATATTAGGGACACAATAATGAGTAATTCCATCTACTTGGTAGGTAGGTTGCTTATGGGTTGTAGGTTTGCTCGTTTCTGAACAACCGCCTTGATCGATAGCGACATCCACAAAAACGGCTCCTTTTTTCATTTTTTTTAAGAAAGATCTTTTAATAAGTTTAGGAGCGCTTGCTCCTGGGATGAGAATAGCTCCAATAATAAGATCTGCTTTTGTTAAGGCTTTTTCTAATGTTGTTTCTGTGGAGTATAAAGTTTGAAGAGAATTTCCAAATAAGTGTTCTAATTCATGAAGCCGAGCAATTGAGGTATCTAGGATCGTAACATTGGCTCCTAGTCCCAGGGCTATTTGAGCAGCATTGGTTCCTACGCTACCTGCTCCAATAATAAGTACTTCTCCTTTTTTAACTCCCGGGACTCCAGATAAAAGTAAACCAGGCCCACCTTGGGATCTTTCTAAATAATGGGCTCCTAATTCTATAGAGAGGCGACCCGCAATTTCACTCATTGGAGCAAGAAGCGGTAATCCTCCTTGGGGACTGGTTACAGTTTCGTATGCTATTCCAATGATTTTCTTTTCAAGAAGATGAAGAGTAAGATCTTTATTTGCAGCAAGATGAAGAAAAGTGAAAAGTACTTGCCCTGGGCGCAATAAAGGAATTTCTTCAGGTTGCGGCTCTTTAACCTTGATAATAATATCTGCGACTTCAAAAACTTCTTTAGCTGTGGTTAGAATTTCTGCCCCTGCTTCTTTATAAGCTTTGTCAGTAAAACCAATAGAAGCTCCTGCACCTGCTTGTACAAAAATATTTGCACCAGTTTTTCGTATTTCTCTAATACTTACGGGAGTAAGGCCAACGCGGTATTCATATTGCTTTACTTCTTTAGGAAGTCCTATCCTCAAGATGCAATCTCCTTTTTAACGTATTGCTAGTGGATATTATTGTTTTGGTTCAGTGTTTTTAGGACGAATACCAAGAAGAGAAAGCAGCTGGTTAAGATCGCCTGTTTCTTCCAATAATTCTTGGAAAAGGTCTTCTAATGTTTTATTTCCCCAGGAGATAGCACGGCGAATGAGATAAGGTGCAGGGCTATGAGGTTCAGTTTTCATTAAGAAGTCCATGATTATTTTTAAAAGAATATATGCTTCTTCACGAGAGGTAATCTTGACTGTTCGTGGGCTTAACATAAGTAAATCATTTGACTTTATAGAAGGCGAGGGGAGATTTGGATCTAGATCAGAAGCTTCTTTTTGTTCAAAATAATGCAAAGAGTCTTCCGTGAAAGAAAGAGGTTTTGGATTTTCTAAGAAAGCTTCTTCTAGAGTATTTGAGGAAGGTATAGATTCAGGGGAAGTATTTTCATTAGATTCAATAGTAGGGGATCCTTCTTGTTGGGCTATAATTTGCATTACACTAGTTTGAATGGTTTTTAGATTTTTCTTTAGTTGATATAAAGAAATATCTGCTAAGGGTGTCTTTTCAAGAAGAAAATCTTCAAGATTTTCTATTTTGGAAATGGCTGTTAAAAGATCATTCTTCAAAGATATATAAAAATTGTTAGGAGTTTGGATTATAGCCTCTTGAACCTCTTGTAATAAAGGTCTGTCCGTAAACTCTTCGGGTGTCTCGTGGTTTTGTATTTTTTGAAGGAGGCGCTCTCTTTCTAATGCATCTTTCCAATCACGATAAGAAAAGATTCTTTTTGTTTCTATGGATGATTCTGTAAAAGGGATAACAAAAACTTTTTGAGAAAATTTCTCGTTTAACCAATGGAAGGGCGATAGCCTATATTCAATATCGTTCTCATAAAGAGAAGGATATCCATTTTCCCAATATCTTGTGCATAACCCCATACATAGCTCAAAACCCTTTATGAATCCTTTCAATTTATATAGTTCAAACCAGGCTTCAATAAGCCATGCCATAATTTGAAAATCTTTTGATTCTTTAGTTAAAGCTTCCGTACAAAGTTTTTCTACCTCTTTAAAGTTAGATCGCTTGACGGATCGTTGCCATACTCCCTGGGGAAGATGGGGATCTTCCTCACGTCTTGCTTCACGAATTTTATCATATGTTCCCTCGTATCTTAAGGAAATCCCAGCAGGATGTTCTTTAGAAATAGGAGCTAAGATAGGGTCTATATCTTCTGTTAAGGGCGGACGAGATTGTTTTTTATTGGGTGAAGCCATGATGTTACAATTATAAGGTTGGATTTAGAAAATCTAAAACAGGAACGGAAGCCTGAACTTTTGAAGGAGGAATAGGAATACCTATCGTAGTAGAGCTTGTCGATGTATTAGGAACCGTGACAGAAACTTGTTGAGGGGAGGTAGAAACAGACATTTTTGAAGGAGAAGCACTCAAATTTTTTGATGTTTGAGAGGGGGCTGGAGGTACGGGAATACCTATGCTATTCGGTGGAAGTTTTGGGGTTTCTTTATGAGCAGGTGTGCTTGTTGGCGAAGCGTTAAATTCTTTTAAAGTGTTTGTACTATTAGAAATAGGTGAGGAAGCCTCTAAAGTAGGTATTGGGGGAGGTGTAGGAGTTGAAGAACCAGCAGATATAACAGGAGAAGGGGAGGCTATGAGAGATGGGGAAGGTGACAAAGCAGGTAGTTTGCTTTCTTGTTTGGAAGAGGGTGAGGAATTAGGAAAAATCTTCTTGGAAGAGGGCTTTATTTGCTTTTTAGAAGAATGAAAAATGGGAGCAGCATCGGGGAAATAAGGAAGCACTAGAACATCTCCACCATCTTTATCAGGTTTTTTGAGAGTTAAACGCATATAGACCTTTGCAGCAATAGAAGAAGGATTGTTAGGCGTTAGGGTTCCTTGAGTAGGCACGGTAAAAAGAATTGTTTGAGGATTAGGATCTACGAAGTTTGGAAAGTCCGTAAGAGGTGCTTCTTGTTTTAGGAGCATTTCTAGCAATGCCCAAGGACTTTTATAAGAAAACGTTGCAGTAAATCCATTTACAGAAAGATTTTGCTGGCTTTGATCTTCCATAGGTTGTGTAGGACCATCTCCTGCCCATTGTAGAGATAAATAAACTGGGGTTCCATAACGCCAGCTTCCGTTGAGATTAGTAGAATGAAGATCAAGGGAAGAGTTTCCTGTGGTGAAAACCCAATCCAGAAGTTGGCTAGCCCCTTGTTCTTTTTCTTTAAAAACTCTGAATTCTAGATTAAAAACGTAACTTGGCAGTGAGCCAGGTTGGGGGGTAAGCAAATATCCTTCAAAGAAAGTTTTTACAGCATCCATCGCAATTAAAAAGTCAATGGCATGATCTCGAGAAATGTTAAGCTTATTGGTATGCTGTAAGTAAGTTTTAGCAGATTCAGAAAGAGCAGAAAAAATATTAAAAAAAGCTTTTATATCTGATGGTTCAGCATATCCTGAAAAATCTTGGGGGTTAGCGCCTACGAATGGAAATTTTCCAGCAAGTCGTGCGTTAAAAAATGTTTCGATTTGAGTATAATTATCAAGAGCCGTTTGTCCTTTTAGTGCTTCGCAACGCGCTAGAAGAGACGAACGAAGATTTTCAACCTGCTGCTCAAAAAAATCTCCATCCATATTTGCTATGGGATTTTGAAGGAGTTGCTCACAATTAGAGAGATTTAAAGAGGACATCGTTTTCGAGATAAAATTCTGAAGGAGGTAAACCGAATTAGAAGGTTTCTTTTGTTGGTAGGCACGTATTTGGTCTAGTATCAAACTCCATTGAGTAAATAGATGTATAGTATCCGCGGTAAGATCTATTTTATTAGCCCCTAAAAATAAAAGAATGGGAGCAGCATAATCCAGGGTTAAATAAGAAATACGCTCTCTTTGAATATCTAAATAAGTCGATAAGGAAGGATGATCTGGGACCCCAAAAGCTTGAAAAGCAACATTTTCTTGTCCGTCCCAAGTATCAAAGGAAGAATTAATAGGTTCGTATAAACCTTCATTTTGAAAGTTGGTATCTATTTCTTGAAGAAGATTAGTGGCTTGGTTTTCAAGTAATCTTTTTAAATGCGCATAAGGATGGGTAAGATTACCTGAATTTAAGAAAGATAAAAGAGTAGAAAAAGAAGGTAAAACAGCTTTAAGATTAGCCACATTTTCGTGAATTTCTTCTTCTTGAGAGAATCCAGAGATATTACTAGAAGCCTCCAAGAAGGATTGAGCCTCAGCAAGAGTGCTATCTATGGTTTTTTCCATATGCAGAAGTGCTAAAATTTTGAGAATTTCTTGAATACCTTTAGGGTAAGTCGGTATGGTATCCGCCATAAATACATTAAAAGCATTCACCATCTCTACAGCTTTTTCAACTAACGTTGGGCTCCAAAATAAACGAATATTTAAAGGGATGTCCGTTTGAAAGGTGTTTTTAGATAGGGGAGCCATGAATGGCATAGATATAAAACTAGTAAGAGAAGCTTGAAGCGTAATAAGTCCTTCTGAAGGCCCTATAATGAAATTTCCATTTTGGGAAGCTATCAAAGGTCCTGTTAAAGAAGAGTTAAGTTCTTTAAGTTTTTCTTTAAAAGTAGAGTATGCTTGATTGGCTATAAGAGATAATTCGTCTCCTATAGTAGCGCCAAAAAGAGACGTATTATAAACATTACTCATCAAGATATCATAACCCTCACCGGGTTCGAAGGTGCTTTTGTTAAGCCAGTTTAAGCTTGGACTGCTGAGGAAATTAATGGTTGTTGTAATGGCATCTTGTATATAGGAAATTTTTTCCTTCTGAGGAAGGCTGTTTAAGGAGAAAGAAGTGAGAGAATTTAGTATATCTGTCAACTCTACAAGAGTATTATAGGTTTTATTTTGCCCTAGGAGAGCTCCTATATATTCCCCAAAGAGTCTTTTTAGCCGTTGTTGGGCTTTGGGTTTTAGAATATCCGTAGGGATTTGTTTCTCTATGGAATAGTCTAGAGCTTTTTCATAAAAAGAGGCATTTTTATAAACGCTTTCTGGTAAATCAATGCCAAACAAGTACTGTACAATTTCTCCAAGATCAGTAAGTTTCCCCGTGGCAGGGAGTCTATTATACATTTTTGTGTATTTTTCAATATCTGCAACAGCTTGTACATAGCCATTTAACACCAAAAATTCAGGTATTTGCATAGGTTGAGAGAGCTCGACTGTTTCAATATTAGTTTCCAAATAAGGCAAGGGCTCTTCGATAGTAGTGCGAATTTTATTTAACAATTCATAGTATAAAGAAGGGAAAAATATCTCTTCATAAGTAATTCTTAAGGCTTTTTGTATCTTGGATGAAAGAGAATATGTCCATGAAGGAGGAAGAAAGAAAGTAAACAAAGAAGTTTTATCTATTTGAGTCATTAAAAATAATAAAGTCTTTGCTTCTTCATTAAAAAGGATAGGGTTGTATAGTTCGGTTTGCTCTTTAGGTTGAGGAGAACTATTTAGGGTGTTTAAAGAAATGTTTACTTGCTGAAAAAAAGGCAGAATCTCTTTAATAGAAAGAGCTGTTTGCTTATAGCTATGAAAAATACCGATACTTAAAAAAATAAAGGTTATGCACATTAAAAGACGGGTTACATTGATAGCACGACTCGAAGCAATAAGACGTCTTCTACCAGGATGAGCCAGAGCATACTCAGGAAAAACTTTATCTCGTAGAAGAGAAGACACAAACGCAACGGAACGTGTGTTTTCTAAATCATAAGTCGACAAAGGTTGTTGGCCTGAGGAAAGATCTTTTTGTTGATAATTTCCTTCGTCTGAAGGCTGCCAGGCTGTATCTCCTGTAAAATAAATACCCCTAAGAAAAAAAGCTTGGCGATATCCTACATCTAGAAATATATTTGAAAGATAAATTTCTAATCCTTCTTTAATTTGATCCAATTCCATAGGAAAAGCCATAAGCCCATCCTTTAAACTAGAATCAACTTCTTGGCTAAATAATTCAATTTGTATGGTGCGTAAGGATTCTTTTAAGGAAGTAAAGGCTTCCTCAAGACAGGAACTATCAAATTCTTGATTTGGCTGGTAAGGGGAAGACCACCCAAAAATTTCTTGCAACATATTCTGAGGAAGAGCATTGGAAAAATCTTTAAATCCCTTGAAGAGATCTGCTTTTGTTATAACTACATAAATAGGAACTATGAGCCCTAATTTTATTTCTATAATTTTGAGCTTTTGATATATCTGACGTGCTCTCTCAAGAAGAGTATCCCTATCGAGTGCTGTTGGCCCTAAAAATTCTGTTAAAGGAATCGTTAAAATAATTCCATCAATAGGGCGCCGTACGCGAAAATGAGATAAAAGATTAAAGAAATATTTCCACCCTTTATCATTGGACTCTGGATCGTTTTGGTGAATAAGAAAGGAACCTTGTACATCTAAAACAACAGCTCGATCAAAAAACCACCAATCACATCCTCTATTTTCCCCAGGCTTTTGCTCTAAGGGATTGCCCAAGGGAAGAGGAAGGGAAGAGTTTTGAATAAATGTGGATTTTCCAGAATTTTCTGGGCCTAATAGTAAAAACCAGGGTAGTTTATAACGGAAATCATAACCACCAATTCCTTGGCGGAGTACTTGTATAGCTTGTACAAAAGAACGAGTGAGTGGAGTAACAGGAAAATACCCTAATAACGAAAAAAAGTCTAAGAAGCGATTAGTTTTTAAAACAATCAAATCATCTTGAGATGCAGATAATTCTTCCGTAGAAGCTTGCTTAGGTTGCGTACTAGAAGAGGTTGTCTTTTTTAAAAAAGATCCAAATATATAAGTTAAAATCCCAAGTAATCCAAAAGAAAAAGCAATAATAGAAAAAAAAGTATAAGGTAAATAAGGGCTTATATAGAGAACAAGGTTATATAAATTATCAAAAAGGTTCATGGTTGCTTATTACCTACGGATTACGTTCTTGTCCTTTAGCAATAATGCTTTGAACAGTAGTGGAAAGATTTATGGTCGCATAATACCAAGCAGCACTACCTATAAGTCCCATTCCAACTACTAGAGCTGCATAAAGACTATACCATAATCTGGGGTTAGGTAGTTTTTGAGAAAGGGAACTATCTTGAAGAAGGTCATATGTTTCGGGAAATAGAAACATTTTTCCTTCGTATAATTCTGGTTCGCGTCGCATTATAAAAAGAAACAATTTATTTTTATAAATTTGGATAGAACCATGATCATCGATACCTTTATATTTTCCGCGAAATCCTAGGGCTAAGGTCAAATAATAAATGGCGCCTATATCAATGCGTAAAGGATCACGAGTGCTTAGGAAGGAGTCTAAATTTTCAAAAAACTTTTCACCAGCAACTTGTGTTCCAAAAAATTTAGTTTCCAGAAGATATTGATCCCATAAATCTTTTCCTTTCCAATTTAAGTTAAGAAAGATTTCGTCGGTCATTGCACATAAAATATATTGTATTTCTTCGTAGTATGAGACAGAAAAAGGCCCCCCTTCGTGTACTATTGTTAGAGCTTGTTCTTCAAGAAAAGAAGTTAAACGACGAAAAATAAAGAGCACAAGAGCAATACGCTCATCCATTTGCTCTTCTATATGATCTTGAGGAGAGACAGTCCCTTGTATAGCACGTTCTTTTTCTTTTATTACCTGTTTATAATAGGTAAAAAATTTATTTAGAAAGATTGAACGTTGCAGATCAGTAGGAAGCATTTGCTTTACTTAAGAATGAGTAGTTGTTGTTGGTGCGGTTTTTTTTACATACAGATCAAGCTCTAAAGGACGTGTATCTTCCGCATCATTAAGATTAAAAAGACATAAAACATCATCAGGTTTTATGAATTCTGAGTCATTAGTGATTGAAACAAGGATACCACCCTCGGGAGCAGAAACGTTTAAAGTATTATCTACTTCTATAATTTGGCGAGCAGCTCCTAAAATTCGTCTATCTCGCACATTTTTTACAAAAGATTGAGAGGCAATAACAGCATTTTGAATCCAGTTGCTAAGGTCTTTGGGAGAAAGAGAGGAAGATCCTTTAAGGCCAACTACATAAGAACTTGACCACCATTCTGGTAAAAGGCGTAATGCAAAAATACGGGCCTCTTTTGTAAAAGGAATCATTACATAGTTTTCTTGAATTAAATCCAACATTGCTAAAACGAAGGTGATAACTTGGTCAAATGTTTGAAAAAGAGCGTTGTGATTATAAGGAGCAAACACCGGAGCAATTTGTCCTTTTTTAAGAGTCGTTAAATCTCCGGCTAGATCTAAAAGAGCAAGGTACAGTTCATAAGGATGTGTGCTGTTTGTAGTTAAGAGCGCTTCTAAAAAAGGGACTTTTCGAGTGATAATTTTAAGAAGATTTTCATAATTTGTTTCAAGAGAAGAATCTAGTACTGCTTGAGAAGAAGGCTGCAGATTTTCAGAAAGAAAAGCTGCTTTATTGCGAAGGCGCTGCAAGATATCTGCAATTACTTCTCCTAATAGAGAAAGTTCTGTAACCTTTAAAAGAGGAGGCATAAAAGGGCTTAAAACATAGGCTTCGTCTTTTATGGAAATTTGGGCAACGGGAATAGAAACATACCTAGGATGAGGCGTACTGCCTGCAATAAGCGTTAAGTTAGGGATAAGTCTTGGTATATAAATAGCATTTTCACCTGTGTTATCGTCAACCATAGGGGTACCAGGTGTAGAAATAAATCTGGGGAAATCTCCAGTAACGTTAGAAGCATTTGGAATATATTGAGGAATTCCTAAGTATACAGTAATAGGCCCTTGTGTTCGAATTTGGTCTGCGTAAGGGGTTAAATCAATTTCTAAGGGAGAAGAGGAATCAGTAGAGGTTATTTTTATAAATAAACCATCTGGTAGTATACCCTCTAATTCAAGAATCCGAAATTTTCCGCTAACAAGTAAAACTGAATCTAAAGAAAATTGAGCAATGCCCCAATAAAAAGGATGAAGAAAAGTAACAAACTTATGTAAAATATTATGCCAATAATGGGTATATTGTTGGAAATGCTGCGGACCTAAAAGCATTCCTTCATACCACTGGATGGCATCAATACGTGGTGAAGAATCTCCCATTATACCTCCTTTTTAAGGTTTCTCTTCTTATTGTCAAAGAGTAAACACCCTTATACTAAAGCATGCAATACAAAAGGGAAATAGCCAAGAAGAGTTCTTCTTACGAAAGATCTCTTAAAGTAAAAAAGTTGTATAAAAAAACACACTTTCAGGATTTTTTATTGGAGAACAATTAATTATAAAAAAGGTTAAAAGCCTTCTGCCTCAGGAGACATAGTAAGAGTTTGTAAAGAGAAATCTTGCTGTCCAAGAATTACCTTGACAGAAGCTTGTTTTCCTACGCGAATCCTATGGTCTCCTGGTGTTAAGTAATTAGCAAAGAAAATACCTGCTTGAGGATAAGGACCAGAAAAAGTAATGGGAGTTAAGTTAACTATCTGTCCCGGTACTACTTCCCAACTCCAAATTTGAATAATATCTGGATTGTCCCGTAGAAGCTGCTTCCTTTGTTCAAAATACTTAAAAGCAGGAAGTTGAAGCAAGGTATTAGAAAGATCTCCGCTATACGTTACAACAAAATCTAAAGCTATGGCTGTATCTTCATTGGCACGTGGGTCTACATCTAACATAACAGATTGGAGAAATACTTGCTTAACAGGTTGAGGAGCCCCGCCGCAGCTGCTCAAAAAAATAAGAAAGAAAAAGAGATATTTTTGAATAAAATTGGTAAGTAACTGCATGAGGAGAGACTTTTATTTTTTAATTTCCTAAATTACATTTTATTTATTGATATTTAAGCAATAAGCAAAGATCAAGGAAAAATAATTTTCATATGTTGATTAAGGTCGCTAGGAATAATAAGAGGGAACAAACTCTTTTCACTTTTTGATAGTTGTTGGATTGCTTGTTGAGCAGCCGCTCGAGAAGGGTAGGCATTTGCTCGCACATAGAACCATAATTTATTAGTTGAATCTAAAGAACGAAATACTTTTGCATGATACCCTTTTGAGAGAAGAGACTGAGCAAGGCTTATAGCACTATCTCTTGTACGAAATTCTCCAAATTGAAGCATAAAATAGGGTTCTTCTGCTGGTAAATTTTCTTTATTAGAAGAAGGGCTAGGGATATTTTTTACTGGTTCAGTAGGGATTTTATTTTCAGTTGATGTAGAAGAAGGAGGTATGGAATTTATTTGTGTTCCAGGTGTAGGTAGAGGAGCTGCAGGAAGAGAATTACTCTGTGTTTCTAAGGACAAAGAAGAAGTGCTTTGAGAAGGTTGAACTTGCTGAGAAGGAGAGCCAGATGATGTAGCAGATCCAGCTGGTGGGGTAGAAGGAGGGGACTTATGTTCTATTTTATCTATAAAAGTTCCTATTTTTTGTTGTAAAGAAGCTTTTTCGGTATGTATTTCCTGAAAACCTAAATGAGAAGATGCACTAAGGAGGTATAGAGCACTAAAAAATCCTGCTAGGTAAAAAAGAACACCAAGAAGCAGAAGACAAAAAGCAATCGTCCACATAGAAAGTCTTGTCATAACAAGAACGTACCTCCCTTGAGTAATAGGTTGATAAGAAACATTCGGGATATTAGAAGGGATTTCTTTTGATTTTTTGTAACCCTCCCCGAAAGGATAATCTTTAGAAGAATCAAATCTTCTTTGTTTTTTTAAAGAAGTGATAGAGGATAAAGAAGGCTCTTCTTTTTCTACGGTATCTCCTCTTTTTCGTATTAGAAAGCGGGGTAAAGGCGACATTTTTTTTCGCCAGTAACCTTGATCTTCTAACGGAGGTTCTTCGCCTGTAAAATCTTCAGGGGAAAGATGGATAGGTCTTTCGTTTCGCATACCAAACAGGAAAATTCCTTCTCATATTTTTTCTTAACCTATCATGGACGCTTTTTTACTGCAAGAAAGGGTTTATTTTTTGTGATAGAAAAGATTCATTTGAAGAAGGAAAGTCATAAAGACTTGACACAACGAAGGAGTCCACCTAAAAACAGAACATCTTTATTTTAAGAATTTAAGATAAGGGCGCTTAGCTCAGTCGGTAGAGCATCTGACTTTTAATCAGGTGGTCACAGGTTCGAATCCTGTAGCGCCCACCAATATACATAAGGCTTTAAGAGAAATTTTAAATTTAACGTTTTTATCATAGGTAGCAAATAGGTAGCAGTTGAAAGAATTTCATTTAACGTCTTTTAAGTCAATTTGGGTTCTCCATAGCATAAAAAACTTCAAGAGCAAAATAGAGCAACAGCAACTTATAAACCTACATGCCTAGTTCATTTTTTAATCTTCTTTTATGAATAAATACTATTCCCTTAGAATGGTTTGAGATTTTTCATGGAGCACATTTTCTACCTATCGAGCACACACTTCTTCATTCGATAATCCATATATATGCTTGAGCAGATACGACCCTAGCATCATACGAATCGACAACCTAGGTCGTCCCATAGGTAGCATAATACTGTCCAAATATCTCTTTTAACCTCTCCCACTCTATCAATCCAGCTAGTTTTACCAACCCATGTTTCAGGTCTATAATTTTATCCAATCGGCTGCGGAACAGATCTTCTTGCCCCGCATCTTTTTTCCCAGTTGGCTTCATTATCTCCACTGTGGTTTTGGGTTACTTACTTGTCTGGCGGATTTTTGAGAAATAGGTCTTCTTGCTTTGGAGGCTGTAGAAGCTAGGACTCTTTCAAACTGGTGACGAGAACTACTTACTGATGATAGTGGAGAAGCTCCAGCAATGGCTGCTTCTCTTCTCTGTAAATTAACGTCAACTCGATGTAAGAATGGAATAATATATTGAAAGGGCTGACTATTTAAAGATAAGGATTACAATTTCCTCTAAAACTAACGACAATTAGTGGAGGAATCATGATCCCTATAACAGAGATTTTCTGTCTAATTGATGACTCTTACAAGATCTTTAATGAAAAAACTAAAACGAAATATCTCCTCAATCCCAATCGAAAACGGTTAAGGCCTTGCCAGATGAGTCTTTCTGAAATCATGACAATAGTTGTAATGTTTCATTTGAGTCATTATAGGACCTTCAAAGATTTTTACTTACATTGTCTTTTGATTCAATATCGTAAAGAATTTCCAAATCTTGTAAGCTATAATCGATTTTTAGAGCTTATGCCTCTTACGTCTATGCCCTTGTTTGTTTTTAACGGTCTTTTCTTGGAAAAGAAACGAATAAGTACTTCATTGATTCTACAAAACTGGATGTATGTCATAATTTGGGAATTTCCTCTCACAAAGTGTTTAAGGGCGTTGCAAAAAGAGGAAAAACATCAATAGGATGGTTCTTTGGATTCAAGCTTCATCTTGTGATTAATAACGTTGGAGAGATTATGCGGTTTTGGTTAACAACAGGAGAGGTTGATGATCGTAAAATTGTTTTATCTCTTATTAAGGGCCTTAAAGGTTGGCTCTTTGGAGATAAAGGTTATATAAGTTCACCTCTTTTTGAGACCTTGAAAAGTCAAGGCCTTGTACTCTATACGAAGGTTCGCAAAAACATGGAAACTAAAATCCTGGAATCTGCTCAAAAGTTTTTACTTTATAAACGGGGAACCGTAGAGCCAGTTATCGATCAGCTGAAATCCATGCTTCATGTTCAGCACACCAGACATAGGTCTGTTCTAAATTTCCAAGTCAATGTCTTAGGTGCTTTAATCTCTTTTGGGGCTAATTCCCCGCAGCTTGCTGGCGATTATCTTGCTGTAGAGCGGGACGGTCCGAAGGAAAAATTCCCATAATGCCCCGTCGGCTTGCCGCGGGGGATAGGGAATTTTAGTTCTGCGTATTTACTTATCTTTTAGCGCCTGCGGTCCAAAAGCACAAGCGTGTCACACGCGCATAAGTGCGCTGAGTGTTGTGAAGCAACATCCAGAAGATGTAAGCTAATAAATGCGGCGTTTTCTGGAGGTTGCGAACTTTACGAGAGATGAAGG
>CAYUAL010000006.1:0-18167 GCA_964442815.1 uncultured Alphaproteobacteria bacterium
AAAGCTTATTGAACTAAAGCATGATGTAACTGTTATTATCCCTGATGGACAAGAAGCCTCAGAGCTTAGGAAGTTAGGAGCCCATGTAATTATTGTTCCTTTTTATCGTTTTTTTTCCTTTCAAAAAGATTTTTCTTTTTTTTATATATTATATAAGATTTTTAAACGGGAAAAATTTGACTTAGTTCATACAATGACTATTAAGCCTAATATCTACGGTACATTTGCAGCAAAATTAGCAAAAGTACCCAAGATTGTTTCCCTAATTTCTGGGGCAGGGTATATTTTTCAAGAAACTCCTTCTCTAAAGAAAAAGCTTTTAAAGCCTTTTATATTGTGGCTTTATGCAAGAGCTTTGCATCTAAGTAATAAAATTTGGTTTCAGAATTCTGATGATTTGAGAGAATTTCAAGAAAAAAGATTAATTAGAAAAGGTCAAGGCGTTGTAATTTTGAGTAGTGGAGTTAATTTAGAAAAATTTTCTTCTCGAGCAGTTTCTATTTCATCCTTAAAAAAATTAAAATCTGAATTAAAATTAACTAAAGAGAAAAAAGTTATACTTTTAGTTGCAGCACGGATGATTGTAACTAAGGGAATTAAAGAATTTATTTTTGTTGCTAGAAAAATGTACGAGAAGTTTCCTGATTGGCGGTTTATATTAGTTGCTCCAGATGATCCTGGTACATATGATCGGATTCCAGAAGAGTTTATTGAAGCTAATAAGTCTCCTAATCTAATTATTATTAGGTCTTTTGAACATAATATTAATACTTTTTTTGAGTTGGCAGATATTGTCACGCTTCCCGCATTAGTGCGAGAGGGTGTGCCTCGTGTTCTTTTAGAGGCACTTTCTTTTGGTAAGCCAGTTGTAACTTCTAATATTATTGGCTGTAAAGAAACTGTGAAGGAAGGGATCAATGGGTTTCTTGTACCTCCAGGAGATGTGCCTAAGCTACAAAATGCATTAGAAGTGCTAATGAATGATGCTCAAAAAAGGAAAACCTTTGGAGAAGCCTCTCGAAATTTTGCGGAAAGTACTTTCGCGGATGATATAGTAGCTAAAAAAGTTTTAGAGGAACTTTATGGGATATAGTATATCTTTTATGTATTAAGCAAGTATTAGATAGTATTTTTTAGGTGACAGAGAATAGCAAATGTCAAAGATTATAAAAATTGCTGTGGATAAAGGAAAAAGCATCTTTGGGGTTATTTCAAACTTGCCCAAATATCAAGCTACTCCTTTATTCTTTTGGGCTATTCTTCCTATTTTATATTCAACGAATTTTTATTTTTGGGACATACGTATTACAGCTTTTGATTTCCTTTTCCCCTTTTTTCTTTTTACTTTGTTAAGGAAAAAAGATTTCTATTTTTCCTTTAAAGAATATAATTTCATATGGATTTCTATAATTACTATAATTATACATTCTATCTTTATATTTTTATTTAAAAATGAGGTGAATTATTACGGGCTTATTAAAGATACATTAAAAATAATTTATTTTTGTGTTCTGATAGGGTATGGAATTTATACCTTTAAAACTTTATCATTTAGTTTACTAACCAAAACATATTATTTTGGATATATATCTATTCTGTATGGGATTATTTATTGTTATATTAGTTGGGATATTTTAAATATTAGTGTTGCTTTTAGAACAGTGGAAGGAGCTTTTATTTGTGTATATTTATTTCTTATTTCTTTTTTCTTGTTAGAAGGTAATCTTCCCAAAAAGGTGTTTGTTAAGAATTTTTTATTTATCCTTTTTACCTTTATTGCCATAAGTTTTTGGGCAATGACAGGTTATCAAGTTTTAATAGGTATAATAACAATATGTATTTATATATCTCTTTTGCAAAAAAAATATTTCAAAGTAACTTATAGCAGCCTTATAATAATTACTGTTTTATTGAGTATTTTGTTAGAATTTTTTTATATCAAGCAAGAATTTGAAGAAGAGCGAAAATTTGATCATTATTCTAAAATGTTAAATATTTTTTCGGATGGTGGTTTTAAAGAGCGTTGGTTTATTACGGAAACTACCATGAAGCATTCGTTAAATAATAAGCTTTTCATTGGGTCAGGTGCAGGGCAAATTGACGACATATTAATATTAGATTTAAATAATAAAAAGATAGCTATCCCTTTCCTAGATAGATATACTTATGCTAGCAATATGCAACTACATAACTCGTTTTTAACGTTATGGGTGAGTTTTGGCTTTTTAAGTTTTTTCTTTTTCTTTTTCTTAGCGCAATTAGTTTTTCGTTTACATAAGACTTTACCATTTTTTAGCTTTATCCCTGCTATAAGTATATTACTTGCTATCATGTGTCTTCATGATGTTTTTTTTATGCATCCCATTATTTTTTACATAAGCTTTTTATACGTTCTTTCTACGAAAGGGTTTAAAAAAGAGGTCTAGCTTAGAGTTTTTTTAGGTTTAGATACTTTCTTATTTTCAGACCATAATGTTCCGTGAATAAGATAATGGATATGTTCCGCAATATTTGTTGCATGGTCTCCTATGCGTTCAATGTTCTTAGCAATGAAAAGAAGATGAATGCAAGGACTGATATTACGAGGATCTTCCATCATATAAGTGAGAAGTTCCCGCATAAAACCAGTATACATTTCGTCTACTTCATGGTCTTGCGTCCAAACAAAGAGAGCTTTTTTATCATCTAAGGTTGTATAAGCTTTAATAACTTCTTGTATCATTTCTTGAACTAGTTTTCCTAAACGAGTAATGGGGCCAGCATGTTGAAGAGGTCCCATTTGGCTAAGAGGCTGTGTTCGTCGAGCGATATTAGCTGCATAGTCAGCCATGCGTTCCAAGTGGGCAGAAATTTTTAAGGCAGCAATAACATTGCGTAAGTCACTTGCTACAGGTTGGCGTAAGGCAATAAGACGGACGGCTCCAGTATCAATTTTATTTTCTAATTTATTAACCTCAAGATCTCCTTGGATAACTTCTTCTGCTAAAACAACATCATGTTCTATAATAGATTGTATAGCATTGAGTAGCTGTTTTTCTACCAACCTCCCCATTTCAACGATAAGAGTTATAAGACGATTAAGGTCGTCATCATATGCTTTTACAATGTGGTCAGAGATAAGCATGGTTGTTCTCCTTAAAATCGTCCTGTGAGATATCCTTGTGTACGGCTATCTATGGGGTTAGTAAAGACGTTTACTGTTTCTCCATATTCTACCAATGTGCCTGCATAAAAAAAGGCAATATATTCTGAAACGCGGGCAGCTTGTTGCAAATTATGGGTTACAATAACGATTGTAAAACGATCTTTTAATTCGTCAATAAGTTCTTCTATTTTTGCTGTTGCAATGGGATCTAAAGCAGAACAAGGCTCGTCCATTAAAATAACTTCAGGATTAACTGCAATTGCTCGGGCGATACAAAGACGTTGTTGTTGTCCTCCTGAAAGGCTTGTTCCGGGATGATGAAGACGATCTTTAACCTCTTCCCATAATCCTGCACGTTTTAAACTAGATTCTATCATTCCTTCTAGATCTTCTTTCGTTGAAGCAAGACCATGTATACGAGGACCGTATGCTACGTTATCATAAATAGATTTCGGGAAAGGATTTGGTTTTTGAAAAACCATACCAACACGAGCACGTAGTTCTACCACATCCATAGTTCTGTCATAAATATTTCGTCCATCTAAGAGGATAGTGCCAACGATGCGACTTCCTTCTATAGTGTCATTCATTCGATTGAGGCATCTTAGAAAAGAACTTTTCCCACATCCAGAAGGTCCAATAAGAGCAGTTACTTTATGGCGATATAAAGGTAAAGTAATATCAAAAAGAACTTGCCGTTCTTTATAAAAAAGACTGAGGTTGTGAGCATCTATCTTTGTCTCAAGCATAAGGTATTTTCCCTAATTATTAGTAAGCTTTACCATTTTTTTTCTAGTTTGCGACGTAAAAAGAGAGCTACCCAATTTAAACAAGCTAAAAAGACAAGAAGACATAAAATAGCCGCTGAGCTTAATTCCTCAAATCCTGGTTCTGGTCGTTCTACCCACTGGTAAATTTGCATGGGTAGCACGGTGGTAGGGCTAAGAAATGTTTTGGGTGGAAGAGTTATGAATGCCATCATACCTACCATAAGGAGGGAAGCGCTTTCTCCTAAGATACGAGCAATACTAAGAAGGGTTCCTGTTATAATACCTGGAAAGGCTAAGGGAAGGACATGATGAAAAACAACTTGAACAGAAGAAGCCCCTAGTCCTCTCGCTGCATCTCTAAGAGAGGAAGGGATAGCACGCAAAGAAGTGCGTGTAGCTACTATCATAATAGGTAAAAGCATTAAAGATAACGTTAATCCTCCAACAAGGGCAGAAGATCTAGGAATTTTAAATAAAACAATAAAAATAGCTAAACCTAGTAATCCAAAAACAACTGAAGGAACAGCAGCTAGGTTATTTAAATTAATTTCTATAAAACGTGTAAGGCGTGTATCTGGCGCAAATTCTTCAAGATAGATGGCACTAAGTATACCGATAGGTACGGCAACGCATAGAGTGATAAGCATAACATATAGAGATCCTAAAATTGCTCCTTTCATTCCTGCTAGTTCAGGGTTCTGAGAGTCTACAGACGTAAAAAAAGAGGTGTTAAAACTAATGCGAGTTTTATCTTCTAAATAGGTGTCTTTAAGGAAATTTTGTTGGGCAGGTGTTAAGTGTATATCTTTTAAAGAAGGGCTTTCAAAATTATTTTTTAACTCTTTAATAAATTCTGCGGCATCTCTTTCTATAGGTACCCACAAATTTATTATGGATTTTGATTTCCTCCCTTTTTTCATTTGAGTAATATATTCTATTAAAGCCTTTTGGCTCTCTTTTTGGGCAGTAAGAGGAAAAAGATGAAAAACTTCATTTAAATTAGAAGGGTTTTTGAGGTTAGGATATAGTAGGATAAGACTTTCTTTTAAGGCAGTACTTGTAGTTGGTTGGGGTATAAAAGTTTCTTTAGATAATAACTCTAAAGGAAGAGATAGTTCTATTTCTGCCTTAAATAAGGCGGGCGATGCCCAATAAAGGATAGAACACAAAATGCTAATTAGAATAACTAAAGCTGTAAAAGTTGCACCTCGAGCGATATAAGCAAAAAGGGAGTCTTTTGCTTTTCGTATACGCATATGTTTTTGATTTAAACTAATAGGTCTTGGTCGAAAAACAGAGTTAGTTGAAGAATGGTTAATCATATTGTTCCTTGAAAGCGCGCATAATCTTTAGGGCTAAAAAATTAAGAGTAAGTGTTACAATAAAAAGGATAAGCCCTAAAGCAAAAGCGGCTAGAGTTTGAGGGCTATTAAATTCTTGGTCTCCTGTTAATAGAGAGACAATTTGAACAGTAACTGTTGTAACAGATTTCAAAGGGTTAAGAGTGAGAGAGGCAGAAAGGCCTGCAGCCATAACTACTAACATTGTTTCCCCGATGGCACGTGATATAGCTAAAAGAGTTGCTCCTACAATGCCAGGAAGGGCTGCTGGTAGAACGATATGGCGAATGGTTTCAGATTTAGTGGCTCCAAGGCCTAATCCTGCGTCACGCAGTGATTGAGGAATAGATCGTATTACATCATCAGAAAGAGAAGATATAAAAGGGATTAACATAATCCCCATAACAAGGCCAGCTGTTAGAGCACTTTCTGAGGAAATGGAGAAATGAAAAGACTCTCCTATTTTTTGTAAGAGAGGAGCCACTAACATAATAGCAAAGAATCCATATACAACAGTAGGAATGCCGGCAAGCATCTCCAAGAGAGGCTTAAAAATAAGCCGATTTTTTGGACTTGAATATTCAGCTAAATATATCGCCACAAAAACCCCAAAGGGCAAAGCAATAAAGAGAGCAATACTTGTTATTAAAAAGGTACCTAAAAAGAGAGGAATAACCCCAAAAGCATTCGATGGGTCATAATGAGAAAGTTGAGGACTCCATTCAAGACCAAAGAGAAAGTGAAAAGGAGAAATATGTTGAAAGAAACGATAAGCTTCAAATACAAGAGATAGAATTACAGCTATGGAAGCTAAAATGGCAATTAAAGCAGTGAGAAAAAGACCAAAAGTAATGGTTTTCTCTAGAAAATAATGAGGTTTGACAGAAAAGCCTAATAAAATACGCGCACCAATTAACCCAATAAGAGCACATGTGAAAATGCTGCCTGCAAGGTAGAATGTGTTTTGAAAAAATAAAAATAAAGGAAATAAAGAATTTAAAACTAGAATAACGCAAGCAAAAAGAAGAAGGACCAAGCAAATACAACAAACCATAAACCACCCATAGTTTTTGGGAAGCCCTTGTATTTTTTTACCTTTTTTCTTACGGGCAAGAGCAATTTTTGCACCCCAAAGGTATCCAAAGCTTAAGAAAATCAAAAGAAAGAAAAACAAGCTTATAAGCATTATTCTCGAATAGTTTTTCTAGAAAAATTACAAAACTACCTTTTGTACTAACAAAATTAGGAAGTAGGCCCAAAGAATAACATTAGTTTTGTAATTGGGAAAGTTCTTTCCCTTCTTTCTCTTCAAATCCTAGAGTTTCAAAGCTCTCTTTTAAAGCAGACGGGAGAGGAGCTTGGAATTTTAATGTTTTTCCCTGTGGGGTAGGTATCCAAATTTCTCTCGCGTGGAGATGGAGAAGGGAAGAGGGGATAGAGGGTAATTTAAAACGTGCACCATATTTTCGATCTCCTAAAATAGGTGTACCTAAAGAGGCCATGTGTACTCGGAGTTGGTGTGTACGGCCTGTTAAGGGTAGAAGAGCTATCCAAGCTATTTTTTGAGCAGCTTGATCTATGATAGTATAGTACGTCTCAGCGTGGCGTCCTTCATTTGGATCTTCTACAATACGTTCGATACCTTTTATTTCTTTTTTTGAAAGAGCAACAGAAATGCATCCGGATTTTTGTTTAGGAATGCCTTCTACAAGAGCCCAATATAGCTTTTTTATTGTGCGTGTCGCAAAAGCTTTCATAAGATAAGCAGCCTTTTCACGTGACTTGGCAAGAACTAAAACACCACTCGTATCTCGATCTAAACGATGGACTAAACGAGGTTGGTTATCTTCATTCCATCTACCTTCTTTTATAAAGGCATTTAAATATGCATCTAAATGAAGACGAGTGCCTGTTCCTCCCTGTACAGCAAAGTTTTGAGGCTTGTTCCATACCAAAATTTCTGCATCTTCGTAAAGAATTCTATTATCAAAATCGGTTTTTTGTATGGGGGATAGAATAAGGTCTGTTTCTTCTTTGTTATTAGTTAGAGAGGTGTGCTGTTCAAAAAAAGAAGGAAAAAAAATAGATTCCTCTTCTCCTAATAAATGGGAAGGAAGAGCCTTTTTACCGTTTACTTTAATAAGTCCTTTCCTAAAAGCTTTTTGAAGAGTGCCGTAAGGCAGCGCAGGAAAGTGATGTTTTATATATCTCTCTAAACGAAGTCCTATATCTTGGAAAGAAGAGATCAAAATAGGAATTGGCTTTTACTCCACAGTTACAGATTTGGCTAGATTACGAGGTTGATCCACGTCAGTTCCTTTTAAAACAGCAGTATAATAAGCAAGAAGTTGAACTGGAATGACATAAATAAGAGGGGAAAGCCAAGTTGGTGACTTGGGAAGAATAAGAGGAATAATAGAAGGAGAAGAAGGGAATTTTTGAATACTTTGCTCATCTCCAAATAGGAGGATGCGGGCTCCACGCGCAAGAATTTCTTGAGTATTTGAAATAATTTTTTCAAGATGTGGGGATGAAGGAGCAAGAATAACAACTGGTAACCCATCTTCTATAAGGGCAATGGGACCATGTTTTAGTTCTCCTGCAGCATAACCTTCTGCATGGATGTAGGAAATTTCTTTAAGCTTTAGAGCGCCTTCTAAAGCAATAGGATAAAGAAGATGCCGTCCTAAAAATAATGTGTCTCGTGCTAAATGAATTTCATGGGCAAGTTTTTGGATTTCTTGCTCAGTTTCTAAAGCCTTCGTCAGGAGAGTGGGAAGAGCTTGAATGTCTTCTATATAAACTTTTTCTTTTTCTTGTGAAAACTTTCCTAATTTTTCAGCAACACCTAAAGAAAATGCGGCAAGAACGCTTAACTGACAAGTAAAAGCTTTAGTGGATGCTACTCCAATTTCAGGACCTGCATGGGTTAGTAAAGTCATATCAGCAAGACGATCAATGCTACTCTCTGGAACATTCACGATAACAATAGTAAAAGCATTTTTTTGCTTGGCATAAGAAAGAGCAGCTAAGGTATCTGCTGTTTCTCCAGATTGTGAAATAAAAAGAGCAAGCGTATTTTCATCTAAAGGAGCTTCTCGGTAGCGGTATTCAGATGCAATGTCTACTTCTACAGGAAGTCCTGTAAGTGTCTCTAACCAATATTTAGCAACCATTCCAGCATAATAAGAGGTGCCACAAGCGACAATAACAAAACGTTTAATGCCTTTTAATGATCGTGGAAAGGGGGGCAGCCCTATTTGGTAAGTTGTAGGATGAACATAGCTTTTAAGAGTATCTGCTACGACAGTAGGTTGTTCATGAATCTCTTTGAGCATAAAATGACGATAAGATCCTTTTTCTACAAGCCCTCCACTAACTAGGCTTTTACGTATGGGTCTTTGAACAGGTTTTCCTTCTACGGTAAAAGTAGTACAAGAATTTTGAGTTAAAAGAGCTATATCTCCATCTTCCAAATACATTATATCTTGTGTAAACCCCGAAAGAGCTAGGGCATCTGATCCAATAAACATCTCTTTACTTCCATACCCGATCGCAAGAGGAGGGCCTTGCCGCACAGCAAAAAGAGAATCAGGATAGTCTTTAAAAAGCAAAGCTAAAGCATAAGCTCCTTTTAGCTGAGGCAAAATATTTAAGAGAGCTTGTTTAGGGGATAACCCCTTTGAAAGCTCTAAAGTTAAAAGATGAATGATAATTTCGGTATCTGTTTCTGTTTCAAAGATAATTCCTTGTTTTTTTAAACACTCATAAAGCTCTGAAAAATTTTCTATTATACCATTATGAACAACAGCCACTTTATTATTTAAGTGAGGATGCGCATTGCGTTCAACGGGAATGCCATGTGTTGCCCAGCGAGTATGGCCAATCCCTATAGTGCCTGGGAGTGGCTCTGAAGAGAGTTTAAGTTCCAGTTCTTCAATTTTACCTTCACTTCTTAAGCGATAAAATTCTCCTTTTTCTAGCGTTGCGATACCAGCAGAATCATATCCACGATATTTTAAGCGTTTTAAACCTTCCAGAAGAATAGGGGCCGCTATTTTATTTCCAATATATCCAACAATTCCACACATCTCTAATTAACCTTTTCTTAAGCAGATAGTTTCTTTTTTAATCTAAATTGTTTAGCACCATTTTGGATTTCTTTTAGTTCTCCCCGTGCTATTGCAAGCGTATCAGAGGGAATATTTTTCGTAATGACGGATCCTGCTCCAATAATAGAATCTTTTCCAATATGTATAGGAGCTACCAAAGCTGTGTTGGATCCAATGAATACATTTTCTTCGATGAAAGTAGGATGTTTTTTAAAGCCATCATAGTTGCAGGTGATTGTGCCGGCACCGATGTTAGCATTTTTTCCTATATCTGCATCTCCGATGTAAGAAAGATGATTTGCTTTTGAGAAAGGATGGAAAGTACTTTTTTTTATTTCTACGAAATTACCGATTTTTACATTCTCTTTTAAAATAGTTTCAGGTCTTAAGCGCGCAAAAGGACCTACTTGGCAACCATTAGCTATGTAAGCGCCTTCTATGTGAGAGAAGGAGCAAATACGTACGTTTTCTTCAATAACAACATTTGGTCCAAATACTACGTGTGGTTCTACAATTACATCATTTGTTAGTTTTGTATCATAGCTAAAAAATACGGTTTCAGGAGCAATAAGAGTAACGCCTTTTTCTAAAGCTTGTGTTCGACAGCGTTCTTGAAAAATATGTTCTGTTAGAGCAAGATCCGCCCGTGTATTTACTCCTATTAATTCTGTATGAGATGCTTTGTAAACTTGTACATTTAGATTACGGTTTTTACATAAGGAAACTAGGTCTGTAAGATAGTATTCTTTTTTGCTGTTATTAGGAGTAATCTTTTTGAGAAGAGGCCATGCTTTTTCTATATCAAAAATCATTACTCCCGAGTTACAGAGGGAAATTTTCTTTTCTTCAGAAGAAGCATCTTTATCTTCTATGATTTTTAAGCATTCTCCTTCTTCAGATAATACAATACGTCCATATGTATGTGGTCCCTCTACTTCCATTCCAAGAAGGGTAAGATCTGCTTTGGATTTTTCATGAAATTTAATAAGTTTTTCTAAAGTGGAAGATTTTAAAAGAGGAGTATCTCCGAATAAAACGATAAGATTTCCTTGAGAAAAGGATTGAACGAAAGGTTCTCCTGCTAAGACAGCATGTGCTGTTCCTAAAGGTGTCTCTTGGGTATAGCAACGTACCGGAGCGATATATTCTTGGATAGAATTATGATTAGGTCCTATAATGCAGGAAACCAGAGCTATACCACTTTCTTGAAGTGTTTTTAAGACATGTCCTACAAGAGGAAGCCCTCCAACTTTATGTAAAACTTTGGGCAAAGAAGATTGAAGGCGCGTTCCTGCTCCTGCACATAAAATAAGAGCAATAGATTGTTTTGTATTCATAATGTGTTTGTATATATTACATGTTCAGTATATTCTACCAAAAAGTGCCATAGCTTATTCTTTCTTTCAAATCAAGAGTTACGACAAATTATTACGCTAGCTAAGGGTATTAAAAGATAAATATTTTAAGAGGTTATAAATGACACTTATTCGTTCCATAACAACTGTTGGAAATTTTACGATCGTTAGCCGTATATTGGGCTTTATAAGAGATCTTTTAATGGCCTCTTTTATTGGAGCAGGCCCTGTTATGGATGCCTTGGTTGTTGCTATAAAAATCCCTAGCTTTTTCCGGAGGCTTTTTGCTGAAGGCGCTTTCAATGCGGCTTTTGTTCCTCTTTTTTCAGGTGTTTTGTCTACTCAAGGAAAAGAGGAAGCAAAGACATATGCAGAAGAAATTATGTCTTTCCTTATAGCAGTATTAATAGGACTTATTATAGTTGTAGAAATTTTCACACCCTTTTGTATGAGTATTTTTGTATATGGATTTAAATCGACACCTGAAAGGTTGCATCTTACTATCGAATATACGCGTATTACTTTTCCGTATTTACTCGTTATTTCTTTAACAGCTCTTTATAGTGGTATTCTAAATTCTTTAGATCGATTTGTGGCAGCGGCTTCTTCCCAAGCTGCAGGAAATGCGTTTATAGTAGGAGTACTTCTTTTAGCAGGAATAGGTGGTACAGGAGATTTAAAATGGGCCGGTGGTATTGTTGCTACGGCTATTTTGTTTTCTGGTATTGTTCAGCTTATTTGGGTATTACATCCTACACATAAGCAGGGAGTAAGGCTCCGATTGCTGAGGCCGAGACTAACTCCACGTGTAAAAAAATTCCTTAAAAAAATGATACCTGGAGCCGTAGGATCAGGGGTCGTTCAAATCAACCTTTTTATAGGAACTCTTATTGCTTCTTTTTTACCTGAAGGAGGAGTTTCTTTTTTGTATTATGCAGATAGGTTAAACCAACTTCCTCTGAGTGTGATTGGTACAGCTATTAGTACAGCTTTACTTCCTCTTATGTCGCGTCAGCTTAGAAAAGGAGAAAGTAAGGCAGCTGTCCACAACCAAAACCGAGCATTAGAATTTGGATTACTTTTAGTGCTTCCTGCTACGTTAGGGCTTATTCTTGCTGCGCATCCTTTTATTAGTGTTCTTTTTGAGCGAGGAAAGTTTACAGAATATGATGCTTATCAAACAGCTCTTACTCTTATGGGATATGCAAGTGGATTGCCGGCTTATATCTTGGTAAAAATTTTTGCAACAAGCTTTTTTGCGCGGCAAGATACGATGACACCTGTTAAAATCGCTACTCTTGCTGTAGCCGTAGATATTATTTTAAGTATCGTCCTCTTTTTCCCCTTAAAGCACGTAGGAATTGCTTTAGCGACAGCGGGGGCCTCTTGGATTAATGCATTTGTGCTAGGATATATTTTGTATAGGCAAGGATTGCTTCATCGAGATTATCGGCTTAAGAGATTTTTGCCGCGTCTTTTTATAGCAACTATCGTATCAGCTATTGTAGTGTTTTTTGCTGTGCAAGAAACAACGGCTTTACTTATGCAAGGAGTATTTTGGAGAGTGTCTTCTCTTCTTATTATTGTAGGTGCGGGTCTTATCAGCTTTTTTGGCATTATCATTATAACGAAAGCTGTTAACTTCACAGAATTGTGGTCTAAACACCCTCCAAAGCATGAAGTACCCTTACCATAAGTTATATGCGTTTTATGGAAAGAACGGCTTTGGTGTTTAATAACGTATCTAGAATTAGAGAAAGATGTACAAGGTCGTTCACTTCAATATCAAGAAGGAGTTCATAAAAGTCGTTGGCTCTATGGGTAATTTTTAGATTTATGATATGGGAGCCTAGTTGCTCAAGATTTTTTGATAAAGAGCTAAGCATCCCTCCCATGTTAACTAAGGTTATTTTAAGACGTGCTACGTGGTAGAATAGTTTAGAATCTAGTTTTTTCTTCCATTCTATATTAACCAGTTGCTCCATATCGGGGTTTTGTATTTTATAAGCGTCGCAATGGGATGCATGAACGGTAATAATATTATTGGGTGAAGAAACACCTATGATGGCTTCCCCGGGTAGAGGGTGGCAGCATAAAGCCAATTGTATATTTGATTTAGGTTTTATTCCTGTTATAGGGTGAGTAAGCTTTTTCTTTGAGGAACTTTTTTCTTCTTTCCTTTTTTCAGATATACGCTTTTTTTCTTGTTTAGTCTCCTCAAGAAGTTGTTTGAGACTTTGAGGTTGGTTGGGGTCAGGTTCTGACTGAGGAGGAGAAGGTGGTAGGGAAGGCAAAAAAAGACGTTCTATTGCAAGGCTAATATCTTTAGGAAGATATTTTTTTTGGCCAATTGCCGTGTAAAATGCATCAAGAGTTTTATAGTGAAATTCTTTTGCTAGAGAAATAATTTTTTTCTCTTCAAAGGGAATATGAGCTTTTTTTAATAGATTAGTTACAAGGTCTTTTCCCGTTTCAATATCTTGATATGTTTTTTCTGAATAAATAAACCTTCGAATGCGTGCACGTGCTTTTTCTGTTACGGCGAAACGTTTCCAAATAGGGGGAGGAATATTTTCTTTGGAGGTAACGATCTCAACTTTATCTCCATTTTTAAGGATGGTATGGAGAGGAACAACCTTATCATTCACCTTAGCCCCAATGCATTTATCTCCAATGGCTGAATGGACAGCATAAGCAAAATCAACAGGAGTAGAGTTTTTGGGGAG
Source organism: uncultured Alphaproteobacteria bacterium (assembly GCA_964442815.1). GTDB lineage: Bacteria > Pseudomonadota > Alphaproteobacteria > 16-39-46 > 16-39-46 > CAYUAL01. The sequence goes on from CAYUAL010000006.1 coordinate 13,449, forward strand.
AGGAATGAGGTCATTTGTAGGCGTAAAGCAAAAAACACGGTCTGTGAACATTTCTAGCTTGGTGCTTTGGAGAAGGTCTTCTGTTTTTGGTGTATGTTCAAGAATTCCCAAAAGCTCTCGAACCCATCTGTATTGAGAACCCTCTTTCGGAGCTTCTATATATATATTATTAAAAAAAGTACGAGCAGGAAATTTATCTTTATAACCCCAATGTGCTGCTAACCCCATCTCAGCGGTCTCATGCATATCGAAAGTGCGAATTTGAACTTCTATTCTTTGATCTAGGGGGCCTATGACGGTTGTATGAAGGGATTGGTATCCATTGTCTTTTGCAATGCTGATATAATCTTTAAAACGTCCCGATACAATAGTATACACACTATGAATGATGCCTAAGGCTTGATAGCAATCAGTTACGTTTTTTACTAAAATACGAAAAGCCATGATATCCGGAAGTTTGTCAAAAGCAGAGTTTTTACTTTGCATTTTTCGCCAAATAGAATAAGGAGATTTTTCACGGCCAGATATATGGGACTCTACGCCTCCCTTTAAGAGAGTACTGTGCAGTTGTTCGATAATTTGAATAACCTTGTCTTCTCCTATTTCCCTAAGATGCTCTAGTCTACGAAGAATAGAAGCATAGATATCAGACTGAAGCTCAGCAAAAGAGAGATCTTCTAATTCAGTACGGATGCCATGCATGCCTATTCTTTCGGCCAAGGGGGCATAAATCTCCATGGTTTCTCGTGCAACACGTTGGCGTTTCTCTGGAGACTTTACGTGCTTTAAAGTGCGCATGTTATGAACACGATCTGCTAGCTTTATAAGGAGAACGCGTAAGTCCTTGGACATGGCAAGTACGAATTTACGAAAGTTCTCAGCTTGCTTTTGATGATCTGATTGGAAGTTAACGTTTGCTAGTTTTGTGACACCATCAACCAAAGAAGCTACTTCTTCTCCAAAATTGGAACGTATGTCTTCCAAGGTAACAGTTGTGTCTTCTACAGTGTCGTGTAAGAGAGCCGTGGCGATAGTGACGCTGTCTAAATGCCAATGGGTTAAAATTCCAGCAACCTCTACAGGATGAGAAAAATAAGGCAAGCCCGATTCCCGTTTTTGGGGACCATGAGCTTTCATGGCATAAATATAGGCACGATTTAGCAGATCCTCATTTATACGGGGGTCATAAGCTTTTACACGCTCTATAAGCTCAAATTGGCGAAGCATTTACCAACACATGCTAAAGTTGAAGACTATTTTGCAACCTTACATTTTACGAAAATTCTGTAAAAAAACTAGGGGCTCTTTTAAGAAAGAAATGCATAAAAAGAAAAAACAAGATTAAATATTTTTTATTCTTATGAAAGAATATAAAAATAAGAATTAATTGTATTTATTATTTTGGGTTATTTTAATGGAGTTTTTTATTATGCAATATTTACAACGTGTTTTGAGGTCTTTTCTTGATAAGAATGCTTTAGAAAAGATAACCATATTTTTAGGTTTAATGGGCCAAATGGCTACGTATATCCAGGCTATTAAAATATTTCATTTGCAGTCTGCTTATTCTGTGTCTCTTCCCGCAAATATTATTAGCTTTATTTCCATGGTGGGTTGGCTTGCATACGGGATAGCTGAGAGGGTAGCGCCTCTCATTATTGTTAATATTATTGGATTAATTGGTTCTGCCTGTGTGATAGGGGCGATATTGATTTATGGGATATAAGAATTTTTTAGAGAGGGAATAGAACATGCAAGCTAACGCATGCAGGAAAATAAACGGGAGTGAAGGGTTTTTGCTTGCATGAACGCAGAGAGAAATGCACAGAGGAATATGTGCCTTCATCCAAAAACCTAAAGACTTCCCAGAAGAAAGCTTATTGAGCTGGTATAGCTTGTTGAGGAGCTACTGGCGCAGAATGGGGAGGTATATATGAACGTTCTAAACCGTCTATATTCTCAGGGTTAACACCATCAGGGAATTGTAAAGTTTTGTACCCTTCTATTTTCACGGTGGGTTTCCTTCCTGGTATTCCTCTCCTTACTCGTCTAGGAGTACCTTCAGAAGATGTTGTACCTGCTGAATCATCAGTTTCCATTGCGATTGAACTATCGAAAGACAATAAAATTATGCTAGCAAATATAGATAAAAAGTACTGTTTTTTCATGATTTCCTCCTTATAAGGTAGGACATATAATGGTTCCTAATAAACACCTATTAAGACCTTTCCTCAAAAGGTAAAAGATAAGAACTTACTGTGCGACTACAGTTGCAGGGTGTTGAGGGGCAACTTGTGCGGAACGTGGGGGCACATAGGAACGTTCAGCACCTACGATATCACGATCCGGATCAATACCTTTCGGAAAGTGAAAAATTTGGCTTCCTATTTTCATGGTAGGTTTGCTTCCTGGTATTATTACACGTCCTTTACGTCTAGGCGTACTGTCAGAAGACGTTGTATCCGAGCCATCAGAATTCATCCCGTACGAAGTATCGAAAGACAATAAAGCTATACTTGCAAATATAGGTAAAAAGTATTGTATCTTCATGTTACCCTCCTTATAAGGCAGGATGTATAATAGTTCCTAATAAATACCAAGAGAATCATACTTCTCTTTTGAATTGAAGTCAAAATTTCTTTTTTAAAAATCTCAAACTGGTAAAGAAGAAGGTCCTTTATTATCAAGCACACCTAAAGTAGCCGTAAAGAAATCTGCAACGGTAGGGCTAAATCGTGTAGCAAAGGCTCCTGAATGAATACCACAAACAGAACCCTCTAAATAAACTGGCGCTCCGCTTAATCCCTTTGCAGTAAGACAGTCGTGAAAGAAGATGTTATCTCGTACCTCTGTAATTATCCCTGGAGTAGAGAAGGCATTATAGACTACTTTATTAAGCCTTCTATCTGCAGAAGAGTATTCTGGATAGCCTTTTATGATAATTGGAGCGTTTTGAAGGTCCTCTTCTTCAAATCCTTCTATAATCGCTCCTACATAGGCATCAGCAAGTGTAAAACTTGTAGTTCCATATGCAAAATTTATTTCAGGGAAAGACATTTGGACAGGAGGCCCTCCCTTATACCAAGGAGCATAAATACCTGCTTCTTGAAGTTCAGCCGGAGTAAAACTATTCAACGTTATCAAACCGACATCAAACTCGGAGCAATGAGGACTGTCTGAATATTCTCTAGGAACTACAAAAAGAGGAGAGTTTATAATAGCTCTTCCATGATCCTTAAAAATCTTCTGCTTCCTGCATCCACAGCATTTGCTTACTACCGTTTGTTTCATGCCGAATACAATAATAACTTGCTCAGCTGCTTCTCCTCTTTCATTAAGAAAAGTATGAGCTGAGGTCGCAACACAATTTCTTCCTACAGGAAATCCAGTAGCTCTTTCAAATTCTTTTTTTCCTGGAAACTTAGCCATAATGTAAGCAAGCCCTGTATTTTCTTCTTCCTCTACATCTATGAGTTGCATATGAGTGCCCATAGCATTTACTCTGAAAGGAATACTAATGAGAAAAAAGGCTATTATTAAAGTGAATCTCTGGAAGGAAGTATTTTTCATTTTCAGTTCAAAAAGTCTTAAAACAATTTTCTAATGCAAAATAATAAAAAGGACGACACATATAATAAACAAAAATAAAAGAATTTTACAACTTTTCTATAAATAAATCGGAAAAAAATGGAATTTAATCTATATATTTTCCTTAGAATATATCCCTATTGAGGTTCTTGAAGTAAGAGGGGTTGTCTTAAGGGATCAACTGTCCCAGTTTGAAGGAAGTACTCAGCGACAGAAGTAGGAGCTTCCCCTGTTTGTCTTCTATCTGGGCGGAGGTGGTGGCTTTGTTGGAGAGCAGGGCTGGGGCGATGTGCAGAAGGGAGGCCTGCGGCTGCGCGAGCGAAGGGAGAAATCCGGATGGCTATCTCCTCCATAACGCTAGAGCTCTTGTGTTTTAAGTATTGTAAAGCCTGCAGAGCCCAGCGTTTGGGGCCATGGGGAGGGAGAACGACGAGAGGTGCTTGGTCTGAAGAAGACGCGTCTACTGCTTCTAAGAGAGACGCGGTGGAGTCGCTTCTACTTGCACCCAGGCGATGAAGAGGAATAGCTCCACTTACCATAGGCGAGAGGGAAGCTGGAAGGATAGGAGGAAGCATACGACCGGAAGGTTGAGGGGGTAGGGCAGAATCTGCTTGATCTCCAGGTGGCAAAGCTGCATCAGAGGCAACATCAGGAATAAGAGGTGTTGCTACAGCACCAGAAACCTCTGCTACGCCAGGTTGAACACTTCCATCTGTCGGGGTATCAGGAGCTGTTCTTACAGGAGCACCCTCCCCTCCAGCTGCAAAAGTGTGTTCTCCAGGTCCGAATACATCCGTCGGTACAGCAGAAGCAGCTACAGTATCGTCCCCTATACCCGTTACATCAACGCCTCTGACAGGGGCCTGAGGAGCAATGCCAGCAGGGATGGCCGAGGTAAACCAGTCTTTGGGGTCTTTACGCATATATTCACGTAGAAGAATAGCATTGCGACCTTTGAGGCGGTCCACCCATTCACTGGACCGGAAAAGTTCAGTCGCCAGCCATTGTTTAATATTTTCTTTCCAGTTATTTTTGCCAAAGCGCATATGGGCAGCAGAAATCATATCTGCTAGCCTACGGCTGGTTTCTTCATTTAGAGCTGCACCATAACCCATCATGGAGGGAACAAGA
>CAYUAL010000006.1:18177-21244 GCA_964442815.1 uncultured Alphaproteobacteria bacterium
AGAGTTGGAAGCTGTTCGTTAAAAGGTATCGGGCCATCATAGCTATCTCCTCCAACAACTAAGTGAGCATTTCCCATACCTTCCCCTCCAACTAAAGACGTCGGCAAATTAACATACGTACTTCTCGCAAGATTCACAAACTCCATTAGGGCTCTAAATCGAGGATAGCTAACAGCTGGTTGAGAGATATGTTTTTCGGCTTCAATGGGGTTATAATTAGCGAGGAACCTAAAGATACGAGAAAAGCTATTTCCCCATTTTTTCATAAGATAAACAGAAGTAGGTGGCGCTAAAAGAGAGGGAAGAGTTAGTATTGTTCCTGCACCTGCTCCAAATGTATAGAGCATAAAAGCATATCCAAACCAAACAGAACCGCTGGCCATACCTCCAACTACAATGCCTGTGCTTCTTGTAACATAATCCCACCAAGGGTGATGTTTCCTGGGTGGGGCATCGGGGTCTTTATCTGCTGAAGCTACTGTTGGAGAGGAAGGTTTGCCTTGGGCGTAATCATACATCAGTTTGAATTCCAGCAAATCACCAAGACGTTCTAGATTTAAAAGCTCTGCTTCTAAAGTAACAATTTGAAGATCAATTTTTTCGCGTTCTAATTTAGACGTTGTTTTAAGAGAGTGTTGTTTTTTAAGGGCATCCAGAGTTTTAAGAAACTCTCTTGATTGGTCTTCCACAAAGGATCGAACAGCTTGAATACTTATAAAGAGATCGAGAGCATCTTCTGAATCATGGTAATTTTTACGAAACGCCTTACCAAAAGCGGTACGGAGTTCATCCTTGGCCTCTTCTCCGGCAATACGATGTCCCATTTTATTAAGAACCCAACGTTTACCCGCACGCCAGATAACGTCCCATCCTTCATGAAAGATATCATAGGCACTTTTAGCTTTGAGAAGAATATAGGGCACGCCTGCAATGACAATAATGGGAATAAGCCACGTTGGAGCACCAATATTAGCTGTAACGAAAGCAAATATTTCCTTTCCTGAAAATACAGCAATCCCTCCTGCCACAAATACAAACCCTAGTGAGGCTTTACCTCGGTCTTCTTCTCGGGCTAAGGGATCATATTGGGAAGAACGACGGAAAAACTCATGGAGACCATTTTTTAAAGTCCAATACACATCTGCAAGTACAAAAAATCCTGCGACTGCTCCTGCTCCAGCAAGAAAATCAGGGATAGGAGGGACAGGATCAATACCTGGACGAAGACCTAAAATTGCTTCAACTGGACCATCAAATATAAAAAGTTCTGTAATAGCACTTCCTACAAGAAGAGCCCCCGTGCCAGCTATGCCTTTAATAGCTCTTTTCGTATAAGGGTGAAGTTCCTCTTTTCTTCGGTCTGCTTCTCTACGGCCACTTAAAGACACCCAAAAATCAGCATCTGCAGCAAATTGGATTCGTTGAAAAGCTTGCCTAAGTTCTTGAATTTGAGAGGAATCTAAGGCAAGAACTTCTGGAGAGTTTGGAGCAGATCCATGGACTTGGGGTCCGGAAGCAGGAACAAAAACAATAGCATCTTTTGGAATACCACTGGAGGGAGGGAGAGCCCGCCTTTTGAGATGGGCATCTCCTTCTCTACTAGCTTCAGAAAGCATAGCCTCTACCGTGGGGGAGAGGGTCATGTTTAAAAAAGAAAATAAGATAAAATAAATAATAGACTTAAAATAATAAGAAAGCATAAGAAGGAATTCTCCTTAAAAAACTAAAACTTTAATGGTGTGTATTCCTCCTTATGCTTTCGTAAAAGCTAAATAGAAGTATAAATTAGACATTTGGTACAATACCACCATTCCCAAAATCCACCATCATGCCGGCACCATCCGTGGATACATAGGATAGAGTTTTGCGATCTTGGAACTCAGCAGGGAAATCCACACCATCTCCGACTTTTGCTAAGTAAGTACCTTCAAAAATAATACCATCTGCTGTGAGGACAGGATTGCGTACTTCCATAAAGTGGTAGTCAGGCTTACCTTTTGCATTGGTGAGAGAGATAATGACATTGGGATTTTTACGTTTAAAGCTATCAGAACCGCCAGCTGTCCATGTCTTTTTTACAAAATCTTCCCTGGAAAGATCGCGGGTAGCTTGCTCAGAAAGGGCTCGAACGGTAGGGACATCTCTTAAGGTCACTTTAAAATCGTTAGCGCCTTCTTGGGTACGGGTGATTTCTATTCCGCCGCGTGCAGGGATAAAGTAATTTCTTTCGGCGTCAAGCTTTTGACCAGCTGTGGCAACAAAAGGGGTTAAGAGCAAAAAACAAAGGAGAAGGTTCTTTTTTATTTCTTTTAGCATTTGGTATCATCCTTTTAGTTTAGAACATTGATAAGATATAGTATGGGATAGGGCATAGCATGGAAGCTTGCTCCCTTCCCTATAATAAATACTAGTATGGCCCTTGACGGATTTCAATCCTAAAATAAAACATAAGAGGTATGTCTTTCTTTTTACTAGGAATATTATCTACGCAGTGTGCAAGTTTTAGGTTAAGAGGCAATGGAACAAAGAACCGTCATCACGAGCCTACGTAGCGATAGCGAAGTAGGCGTGGTGATCCAGTAAAATAAGCTGAGCTCGTTAGAGCTCTCTACATTGTTTTATATAGAGCTGCTATGCAGCACTTTTGATATTCTGGTGATATTCTGGATTGCCGCGGGCCTTTCAGGCCCTCGCAATGACGTTTTCCCTCTTTTTCTAGAGTATTTAATTTTGAAAGATAGTAAAAATCATAATAAAACTTGCACATTGCGTTTATCTATAAAATGTCATCCTAACGAGTATCTTAAAAACAAGAGATTCTCGCGTCTCCTCCTTCGCCAAGGCTTCGGCGGATAGGAAGTGCAAGAAAGACATTGTTTGAGATCCTGAATCAAGTTCAGGATGACGTTATGGAGATTACCTCTCCCACAAAGGGGAGAGGTAATACATGGGGCTTGTTTTATGGAATCCTATATGCTTCTATAGAATAGGAAAATACGTTAATAATGCGCACGGAACAATAAGAAACAATGAAACAACTTTCTTTTTTTCTCTTTAGTCTATTTTG
>CAYUAL010000007.1:0-4856 GCA_964442815.1 uncultured Alphaproteobacteria bacterium
CTGTAGCTCAGTTGGTTAGAGCACACGCTTGATAAGCGTGGGGTCGATGGTTCAAATCCATCCAGACCCACCAGTAGTATTGGGGGTGTAGCTCAGCTGGGAGAGCACCTGCTTTGCAAGCAGGGGGTCATCGGTTCGATCCCGTTCACCTCCACCATTTACTTTATTTCGGATCTACATTCGGGCTAGTAGCTCAGTTGGTTAGAGCACACGCTTGATAAGCGTGGGGTCGGAGGTTCAAGTCCTCCCTGGCCCACCACTAGTCTCAAATCTCTCAAGAAATTACATAACTTATAGGTTTATAATAAAGTGTGCCAAGGTACTCTTTGATTGTATTTTTTAAAAAATACTTTTAATATAAATAAAAATTCGTCTTCATAATACTAAAACCAAGGAGAAAATCTTATGAAGAAGCTCTCGTTTATTTATGTATCTCTTCTTTTTATGGGAACTCTACAAGCCGAAGGAACCGTCTTATCAAAAGTAGAAGCTTACTTATCAACTATAAAAAAAGATATTAAGCAAGAATGGAAGGCGTATGAACAAGAGGTTGTTGCTATGCCTCAATGGGAGGAAGATATTCAAGAACGCGAAATAGCTACAGTTGATTGAGAATCACACTACAATGCTCATCCTCCGCAAAGCTGAAGAACGAGGAAAAACACAGCTAGACTGGCTTACAAGTTACCATAGCTTCTCTTTTGGATCTTATTATGACCCCTCTTTAATGGGATTTGGTTCTTTGTGTGTTATTAATGATGATATCATAGCTCCCCAAGCAGGGTTTGGGATGCATCCTCATAAAAACATGGAGATTCTTACTTATATTCTAAAAGGAACTTTAGAGCATCAAGATTCTTTAGGAAATAAGTATACTATTTCGTCAGGAGAAGTACAAAGAATGAGCGCAGGCACTGGCATAGTGCATAGCGAGATTAACGCTTTTGAGAGAGAGGTACACTTATTACAAATTTGGATATTACCAAACAAAAAGGGTATTACCCCGTCATATGATCAAAAAAGCTTTACTCAAAAGGATAAGCGAGGACGTTTTTTATTAATAGCATCAGAAAAAGGACAGCTCGGTTCACTTTCTCTTCACCAAGATATAAATATATTTGCGGCTTTGATTGATGGAGATGAAGCTATCTCCTATCCTATTAAAGAAGATCAAAGTGTTTGGGTTCATGTAGCACGGGGCCAGGTCACAATGAATGAACTAAACTTGAAAGAAGGGGATGGTGTTGCAGTTGTGAATGAGAGGGTTATTAGTTTTAAACAAGGGCATGATGCGGAAATTTTACTATTTGATATGGCTCCTTTTAAGTAAAAATTATAGGCTTATTTTTTTATGGTAAGAAAAATTCTAAGAAATATATGCAGCTGTTTTCTGAATTTTTTTTTACACTATGCTATCTATCCTAAATGCATTTCTCATGAGGAAATATTTATTTTACCTGAAGCTGGAAGACGGCCATTTCTTCGGCTCATCCGCCAAGCAAGACATACAATTTATATGGCTGCTTATAAGTTAACAGATGAAACAATAATCAGAGAACTTAAAAAAGCAGCAGATCGAAATGTTCAAATAAAAATTTGTTTAGAGCTAGAACATGTTTATAAACATGAAGGAATTCCTCTTGAGGAACAAGATATGATAGATCCAAGGAGCTCTTTACAGCACAAATATATTGAAATATTTAAACCAGCTGCAGCTTTCTCCCAGAACCATTGCAAAATGCTTATAGTAGATGGTACCAGAGCATTAATTTCTACAGGTAATTTTGTATCTTCAGCCTTTGAGAAACATTTCAAGGAGCGCAATTTTGCTGTTCTTGTGACTAATTCTAAAGAGGTGGGCTCTATAGAAAAAGTATTTTTAGCTGATATATCAGGAAAGCGTATAATTCCAAATAACTCACATATCATTTGGGGGCCTGACCAAACGAGAACTACCTTTCTAAGAATGATTAAGGGAGCACAAAAAAGCATATTTGTTTATCAGCAGGATATTCAGGATATAGAGATATCTCAGGCCCTAGCTCAAGCATCACATAGAGGAATAGATGTTCGTCTCCTTATGAATCCTTTCCCTTTTGGAGGAAAAGAAGATAAAAATGTTCCTAATCAGAAATTAATCGCTGAAGCTGGCGCAAAAATAAGTTTATGCAGTGAAACGCGCAGAGCCATTCATGCAAAAGTACTTATTATTGACGAAAAAGAAATGTATGTAGGATCTTGTAATTTTTATACGCCTTCTATTGATCAAACTAGAGAGCTTGGAAAAATAGTAAGGGCTCCTAAACTTATTAAAAAGGTTATAAAGATTTTTGAAAGAGACTGGCAGGACGGAACGGCTTTTACATTTTGATAATAATAAGGGAAACACTAGCATGGGCGATCAGATAGACCTTACTTCTCGTCTGGAAAAAACGGAAGCTTACGTAGAACAACAAACAGTTGAACGAGTTGTGGCTGTGGCTCAAAAGAGTTGGACGTTGCTTGAGGAAATAACAAAGCATATTCAACCGGGTATGGTAGAGTCTGAGGCTGTTACAGAAATAAAAGAAATATTTAACCAAGCTAAGATAGACCGTATTTGGCATCCTGCTGCTGTGCGGTTTGGAAAAAATACTATGCTGCAATTTTATCAGCCCGCAACGCAAGATCTTCGATTAAAAGAAGAGGATATGGCTTTTATAGATATTGGGGTTGTTTTTGATGGGATAGAAGGAGACGTGGGGTGTACCCTTGCGTTTGGAGAAAACGCTGACTATATAAGTCTTCAAAAAGCGACAGAACACATTTTTGAGGAAGGTCTTAATTATTGGAAAAAACAGGCTCCCACAGGCATACAACTGTATGAATTTATTGCGGATGTTACACAAAAAATGGGATATGCATTTAATCTTACTCCCGCTGGCCATCTTATCGGGGCGTACCCTCACGTAGGATGGAAGCGTGGATTACAAACATATCCTCTTTATCCCAAGCCTGGCAATTGGATATTAGAGATTCAAATCTTAGATCCAAAACTTCAAGTAGGCGGATTTTTTGAAAAAATCCTTTTTTAGAAATAGATTACTTTTTATTTTTCTTCCCACGTATCTCCTACTTTATGATACTTTTTCTTAACAGCTGCCCAGGCTACTTTAAGAGCTTGTTTCCTAGCTTCAGGCTATCTTTTAAACATAGGGTTAAGTTTATAAAAAAAAGACCCCAATAAGGGTCTTTGTAGGAGACAGAAACCGAAAGGTTACTCTTGAGAGGTGGGGACTGAAGAACTCTCAGCACTGTAGGAAGCAAAACCAGCACCTGTTTGTGCTTGAGGATCTCTTCCCGCTAAGAATAATTTATTAGCTTTTACTAGTTCTAGCTCTAATGTATCACCTGTAAGCGCATATGCAAAGGGGATACCATCTACGGTATTCTCTGCTTTTTTGGTAGGATGAAATAGTTTTCCATTGATGTAGAAACCCTGGAACATTCTATTTCCATCCTCAAAAGAGAAAGTAAGTTCTAGAGAAGCTTGGAGAGTTCCATTACCTGCTCTCTGTGTGCAGCTGCTGCCTTGTGCATGAGATGGTAACTCAATTACACGAGGTGCAGTGCTTATTGGATATTCAAGTTTAAATTCTCCACCGTCAGCTGTAACAGTGAAAGAGTTAGCATCTGGTAGGTCTATCTTTAACCGTACAGAGTCCATATCAACTGTAGTGCCTTGTTTTATTATGCTTGTTGAGTCTTTGAGGACCTCCTGCAGCCCATTGGCTGCGCCTGGGCCCATATGTATTTCTACGGTATTTAAAATTTTGCGCCGAGTAGCTGTGTTAAGAAGGCTGTCTACTACCCTTTCGTTTTTCAATAGGGGCAATACCCGAACAGTACGAATGAATTGAGAAGATTCTCCTTCAGCTTTCATTGCAGAAGCGCCCATGGATACAGAATAACAAGCTAAGATAGCTAATAAGCTAGTGTGTAATAAAGTACGTTTCATTTTAATATTTTCTTTAGTAATATTAGTTATAAAATTTATGCATATGATGCATGTGCTATTATATATATAAGTACGAAATATAATAATTCAGGAGAAAAATAATTAAGAATTAATTTAGACTATGTAAGATCCTTTTTTTACAGGCTTATATATAGCTTATTTATGAAGAAAACTTTATGGTTTTCTTGAATTATAAAAAAATAATACCTATATACATAAAAGATTAATTTATTGCATAAGTTAGAGAATTAAGTGAAAAATATTATTAAATTTATAGTCTTTTGTTTTTTCTTATTCTGTCTTTTTTTAAGTGGGGAAAATTCGATTGTTTTGGGTATGGAGAGCGATAAAGAGGTATCTTCTTTTCGTGCTAGCACTTCTCAATCTAGAGGGAAATCACTAGAGCTTCCATCGGAATTATGGGAAAAGATCATTGAATACCTTGGAAGAGAAGATCGATATGGAAGAAATGGTATATGGAGACTAAATAGCGCTTTTTGTAGGGTTGCAGAGCAGGCCCCACTACATATACCTCTAGGAATTTGGGGCTTTTCTATAGACCAGATGGACTTAACTGAAGGAGAACAACGGCTCATACGAAATGAAGACGTACTTTATGATATTCCTGAGAGTTTATCAGTTCATGTTACAGTAAAGCTAGGTGATGTACCAATCTCTGATCTGACGTGGGGAAGTACGAAAATGAGAGCACTTAAAATCTTTATAAAGAGAATACGACATAACCTTATAGGCTTATCAATTGAGGGAACTATCACAGAATCAAACGATAGTTTAGGAGGTTTAAATAGCCATTATGAAAGAGTAGTGGGACCCTTAATAAAAGGACTAGGGGAACTTA